>DASPJI010000362.1:0-2482 GCA_035628695.1 Thermoanaerobaculia bacterium
TCTTCGCCTGGATCTACTCCCCCACCGAGGACCCGAACGTCTTCGCCTGGGACGGGGTGGTGCCGCATCCCGGCTCGCTGTCGGTGGAGATCAACGACGGCGCCAACGGCAACAACTGGATCGCGGTGGACACGATGGGTACGGTGGGCCTCACCCAGGGCGGCAAGGTGAACCGCGACGGCATCGGCGCGGTGGTGAGCGTGCTGCCGGCGGGCGGGGTGACGGCGATGAAGCCGGTGCTGGGCGGCTCGAGCTACGCCTCGCAGGACAGCCTGGAGCTGCTCTTCGGCCTCGGCAGCGGCCAGGACGCCGCCGTCGAGGTGCTCTGGCCGGGCGGCGTGCGCAACCGGCTGTACGGAGTGCGGGCGTCCGAGCGTATCCTCTTCCCCGAAATTCCGTGCAGCTTCGACGCGGAGTGGCGGAATCAGGGTGAGTACGTGAGCTGCCTCGCCCGCGAGCTGGGCCGGCTGCAGCGCGCCGGCGTGCTCGACCACGAGGGCCGCATGCGCTTCTTCCGGAGCGCCATGGAGGCCTACGCGAAGCGGCACGGGTCCTGAAGGAGACGAAGAGACCATGAAGAAGACGAATCGCAAGCCCTGGACCGCCGCCGCCGCCCTGGTGACGGCGGCGGTCCTGTCCCTCCACCCCGCGGCGGCGCAGAAGACCGCCAAGGAGGCGGAGCAGCCGCAGACCTCCCCGGAGTACGCGAAGCTGTTGCCGGGTGAGAACCACAAGCCGCTCCACCCGTTGGTGGGCAAGTGGGAGGCGACGTTGCGGGGCTGGGGTCACGGCTCGCCGCCGCCGGAGTTCACGTTCCAGCAGACCCTGGACACCCGCTGGGTGATGCGCAACAACTGGCTGCAGACCGACTTCACCACCAAGTTCCCCCAGGTGCCGGAGCCCTTCCGCGGCATCGTCTACCGGGGCTACAACGCGGCGACGGAGAACTACGTGGCCATCCTGCTGTCGGACGGCGACGTCCGGGAGACCGTCTCCAAGGGCACCTGGGACCCGGCGAAGAAGACCTTCGTCTTCATCGGCCCCGAGAAGGACCCGGTGACGCAGGACACCTTCCAGCGCAAGGAGATCTACACCCTCCTGGACGCCGACAGCTTCAAGTACCAGCTGATCTACGTCTACCAGGACGGCTCCGAGAGCAGGGCCGCCGAAGGCACCTTCACCCGCGTGAAGGACAAGAAGTAACCCGCGGTCCGGGTGAGGGGCGCGAGCCCCTCACCCCGGACGCTGCGATTCCATCCCTTTGAACAGGACGCCGTCCGGAACGCTCGGGAAGCTTCCCGGGCCGTCCGGATTCCAGTCGCTTGAACGGGACGAGGTCCGGAGCGCCCGGACTCCATCCGGATGAAGCGGACGCGATCCGGAACGCCCGGGACGCTTCCCGGGCCGTCCGGATGCCATCCGCGGCGTCCGGACGGGATCCCCGGCGTCCGGGAGAGATCCGCGGCACCCGGACGGAATCCGAAGGGTGAAGATCGAATCTCAGAGCGCCGGGAACGCCGGCCCCGCCGCGCGGAGCTCGGCGACCATCCGGTCCAGCAGCTCGGGATTCCGGGCGAGGATCTCCAGGCTCCGCTCGTGCGGCTCGGCGCGGGACGCCACCGAGCGGGCCAGGCGCAGCCGGCCGGCCCAGGCGTCCGGAGAGAGCGCCGGACGCGGCAGCCTCCCCCTCACCCCCTGGCCCAGGAGGAGGGTGTCGATCCCCTCGGGCCCCCAGAGCGGGTCGGGGTAGTCGAAGGCGGCGCGGGCGGCAGGGTCGTAGGAGAGCGGGCCGCGCTCGCGGAAGGCGTCCAGCAGCTCGGCGTGGGAGGAGACGTCCACCTCCTCGCGGCAGGCGCGCCAGAACGGGGAGTCGAGCCGCCGGTTGAAGCGGTAGTGGATGGCCAGGAACCAGCGCAGGTAGTCCCACCAGGCCCCCACCTTGCGGTTGAGGAGCGCCTGGAAGCCCCGCTCCCCGCGCCGTAGCGGGAAGCTCCGCACCAGCAGCCCGATCTGGCGGATCAGCATGTGGAGCGCCGTGGACTCCAGCGGCTCGACGAAGCCGTAGGCGTTGCCCAGCGCCACGGCGTTGCCTTTCCAGAAGTGGGCGTGCCGCCCCGCCCGGAAGTAGACGAGCCGCGCCGCCCCCATGCCCGGGTTGACGCGCCGCATCTCCATCTCGGCCTCCTCGGGGGTCTGGAACGCCGAGGCGAAGACGTAGCCGCGGTGGTCGGCGTCGCCTTGCGGCGTGCTCCAGCACCAGCCGCTGCTCATCGTCTCCGCCGTGGTGTACGGGCGCACCCGGCCGCCGTGCGGCACCGGCCCGACGACGGCGCGGTCGGTGAACAGGCTCCCCTCGAATCCGATCCAGGGGGAGCCGAGGCTCTTCTCCAGGAGGAGCGAGCGGAAGCCCGAGCAATCCAGATAGAGGTCGAAGGAGAAGCGGCGGCCGTCGCGGGCCACCAGGGCGCGCACCTCGTCGTTG
>DASPJI010000363.1:0-10357 GCA_035628695.1 Thermoanaerobaculia bacterium
GACAGCTTGCGGCTGCTGCGCTCGACGAACCGCAGGTGCCCGGCGAGGTCGCCGAACTCCGCGTAGCGCGGCCACTGCCCCCAGCCCAGCCAGCGGGTCGGGTACCAGGAGGCGTAGAAGGCCGCCATGCCGGGCAGCGCCGAGAGCTTCTCGTTCATCGACTTCTCGGGGTCGATCAGTGCGCCCGCCACCTCGAGGTGCTTGTCCACGGCCTCGCGGGCCATGAACAGGTGCATGATCTCGCTCGATCCCTCGAAGATCCGGTTGATCCGGTAGTCGCGCATGATGCGCTCGACGCCGATCGGCTCCTCGCCGCGGGCCGCCAGCGACTTCTCGGTCTCGTAGCCGCGGCCGCCGCGGATCTGCATGGTGTCGTCGACGATCTCCCAGGTGCGCTCGCTGTTCCACTCCTTGCAGGCCGCGGCCTCGAGGCGGATGTCGTAGCCGCCGCGGTCGGACATCTCGGTGGCGAGCTGGGCGATGGACTCCATGGCGAACGTGGTGGCCGCCATGTCGGCGATCTTGTGGGCGATCGCCTCGTGCTTGCCGACCGCCTTGCCCCACTGCACCCGCTCGCTGGCCCACTTGCGGCAGATCTCGATGCAGAGCTTCGAGGTGCCCACCGAGCCGTTGGGGATGGAGAGCCGGCCGTCGTTGAGGGTGGTGAGGGCGATCTTGAGCCCCTTGCCCTCGGCGCCGATCAGGTTCTCCGCCGGCACGCGCACGCTCTTGAAGCTGATGACGGCGTTGGCCAGGGCGCGCAGGCCCATGAAGTGGCAGCGGTGCTCGACCTTGACGCCGGGCGCGTCGGCCTCGACCACGAAGGCGCTGATCTTCTTGGTCTTGGGATCGCGCGCCATCACCACCAGGAGCTTGGCGATGGTGCCGTTGGTGCACCAGAGCTTCTCGCCGTTCAGGATGTAGGCGCTGCCGTCCGCCGTCTTCTCGGCGGTGGTCTCCAGGCGCGCCGGGTCGGAGCCCACCTGCGCCTCGGTGAGGGCGAAGGCCGAGATCTCACCCTTGGCGCAGCGCGGCAGGTACTTCTGCTTGAGCTGGTCCGAGCCGAAGAGCTTCAACGGCTGGGGCACGCCGATCGACTGGTGGGCGGACAGCAACGCCGAGAGGTTGCCGTCGATGCTCCCCAGGAGCAGCATGATCTTCTGGTACTCCACGTTGGTGAAGCCCAGGCCGCCGTACTTCTTGGGGATCTTCATGCCGAAGGCGCCGAGCTTGCGCAGGCCGTCGACCACGCTCTCGGGGTACTCGCCGGTGGCGTCGATCTCGACCGGATCGACGTGGTCGCGCAGGAACTCCCGCATCGCGTTGTAGAACGCGGTGAACTCGGGGCGCTCCTGCTCGGGCAGCGGATACGGATGGATCAGGTCCAGCCGGAAGTTGCCCAGGAACAGCTCGCGCAGGAAGCTGGGCTGACTCCACTCCTGCTCGCGAGACGCCTCCGCAACCTTCCGCGACTCCAGTTCGCTGATGTTCTGCAGGTCCTTGCTCGCCATTTTGGTCTGTCTCCCCTTTTTCCCTGGCTGGGGTTGCTTGCAATGGGCGTTCCGGAGTCTCTCTCCCCGGGAGCCGCCGGCTCCGCTTGCCGCACTGCGACGTCAGTGTAACACAGCCGCCGCGGCAAGGGGACACAAATCTCCTGGAAGTAGTGCCACTTGCAGAGGGAGAGATCGCGAAAGAGATCGGCAAGCCGCAGTGCGGCGAAGGCGTGGCCTCAGGCCGCCTTGGGCCGCGGCCGCATGGCCACGGCGACGCCGGCGATCACCAGGAGGGCGCCGAGGAGGATGCGCAGGGTGAAGGGCTCGTCGAGGAAGAGGCTGCCGACGACCACCGCCACCACCGGCGTGGCGTAGGTGATCAGGGCGAGCGACGTGGCCGGGAGGCGCTTGAGCAGCCAGTAGTAGAGGGTGAAGGTGATGGCCGAGCCGAAGACCGCCAGGTAGACGAGGGCGGCGACCGAGCGGGTGTCGAAGGTGACCTCCCTCCCCCGCTCCAGCAGCCAGGCCGCCGGCGCCATGACCAGCGCCGTCAGCCCCATGGGCACCGCCGACAGCGACAGGGGGTGGATCCCCTGGCCCCAGCGCTTGATGGCCACGCTCCCCAGGGCCGAGCTGACCGGCGACAGCAGCACCACGGCGGCGGCGAAGGCGACCTGCGGGCCGCCCAGCGACCGGAAATCCTCGGAGAAGATCACCGCCACCCCGGCGAAGCCGGCGAGCGCGCCGGCGAAGGCGCGGGGCGTCAGGCGCTCCCCCGGCAGGAGGAGGTGGGCCAGCAGGCCCATCCACAGTGGGAAGGTGGCGAAGAGCACGGCGGTGAGGCCCGAGGGCACCCACTGCTCGGCCCAGTAGAGGATGCCGTAGGAGGCACAGAAGTTGAGCACCGTGCTCGCCAGCCAGAGCCGCCGCTCGACCTGGCTCCGCCCCAGGCGCACGCCGAGCGCCGGCGCCAGCGGCAGCAGGACCGCCGCGGCGATGGCGAAGCGCAGGGTGACGCCGGTGAGCGGCGGGATCCCCTCCAGGCCGATGCGGATGGCGGCCCAGGTGGTACCCCAGATCAGGATCAGGACCCCGACCGAAGCGTAGACGACGGGGCGGCTCGGGCTCGTCGAGCTCAGGGGTGGAGGTCCCCTACGGGTAGATCTTGTACAGCATCCGCGGGTACGGGATGGTCTCCCGCAGGTGGGTGAGGCCGGTCATCCAGGCGACGAACCGCTCGATGCCCATGCCGAAGCCGCTGTGCGGGTAGCCGCCGTACTTGCGGACGTCGAGGTACCACTGGAAGGCCTCGATCGGCAGGCCGTGCTGCTGGATACGCTGCAGCAGCAGGTCGTGGTCGTGGATCCTCTGGCTGCCGCCGATGATCTCGCCGTACCCCTCGGGCGCGATGACGTCCATCCCCAGCACCACCTCCGGGTTGTCCGGCGCGGGCTGCATGTAGAAGGCCTTGAACGCCGCCGGGAAGTGGGTGACCATCACCGGCCGGTCGTACTGGCTGGCGACCAGGGTCTCCTCGTCGGCGCCGAAGTCGTCCCCCCACTGGATGGGGTTCCCGGCGCGGTTGAGGATCTCGACCGCCTGCGTGTAGGTGATGCGCGGGAACGGCGGCAGGATCTGCTGGAGCTTGGCGGTGTCGCGCTCCAGCACCTTGAGCTGCTCCTGGCAGCGCTCCAGCACCCGGCCCGCCAGGTAGACGACGAAGTCCTCGGCGAGCTGGCAGAGCCCCTCGAACTCCAGGAAGGCGACCTCGGGCTCCACCATCCAGAACTCCATGAGGTGGCGGCGGGTCTTGGACTTCTCGGCCCGGAAGGTGGGGCCGAAGCAGTAGACCTTGCCGAGGGCGGCGGCGGCCGGCTCGAGGTAGAGCTGGCCGGACTGGGAGAGGTAGGCCTTGTCGCCGAAGTAGTCGGTCTCGAAGAGCGTCGACGTCCCCTCGCAGGCGGCGGGGGTGAGGATCGGCGAGTCGATGAGGGTGAAGTCGCGCTCGTAGAAGAAGTCGCGGATCGCCTGCTCGACCTCGCTGCGCACCCGCAAAGCGGCGCGCTGGCGGCTGGAGCGCAGCCAGAGGTGGCGGTGCTCCATGAGGAACGCCGTGCCATGCTCCTTCGGGGTGATCGGGTAGTCCTCGGTGAGCTGGAGGATCGAGAAGCCGCTCATCTGGATCTCGACGCCGATCGGCGAGCGCTTGTCCTCCTTGACCGTGCCCACCACCCGGATCGTCGACTCCTGGGTGACCCGCTCCACCTCCGCCCACTCCTGCTCGGGGAGGTCGTTGCGGCCCGCCACGGCCTGGACGGTGCTGCCGCCGGCGCGGACCTGGAGGAACGCGATCTTGCCGCTCGAGCGCTTGTTGTCCAGCCAGCCGCTCAGCTCGACGCGGCGGCCGACGTTCTGGCGCAGCTCGCGGACGGAGGTGACGGGGACGGGCGCGCTGGCCTCAGGGGTCGCGGGGGCCTCGGCGGGCGCAGGAGTGACGGGGGTGGTCTCGCTCATAGGAGGCGGGATTGTAGCTCAACTCTCCGGCATG
Organism: Thermoanaerobaculia bacterium; assembly: GCA_035628695.1. Classification (GTDB taxonomy): domain Bacteria; phylum Acidobacteriota; class Thermoanaerobaculia; order Multivoradales; family UBA5704; genus DASPJI01. Next base: position 4,042 of record DASPJI010000363.1, read on the forward strand.
CGCGCGAGCGCTTCCGCGGCGGAGCGTTGCTCCGCCAGCTTCTTGCTCGGACCGTCGCCGCGGCCCGAGCACTCGCCGTTGAGCCAGCACTCGACCGTGAAGACTTTGCTGTGGTCCGGCCCGGCGGAGTCGACGAGCCGGTACTCGGGGAGGTCCCAGCCGAGCGCCTGGGCGATCTCCTGGAGCTGCGTCTTGGCGTCGCGGGTCTGGAGGATCGCCTTCTCCCCCGACGCCTCCTCGATCATCGGCAGCACCACGGCGCGGGCGGCGTCGAGGCCGTTGTCCAGGAAGATGGCGCCGAAGACCGCCTCCAGGGAGTCGGCGAGGAGCGACGACTTGGTCCGGCCGCCGGAGCGCTCCTCCCCCACCCCCAGCCGCAGCTCCTCGCCGAGCTTGAGCTTCTCGGCGTGCCGCGCCAGCGAGGTGCCGCTCACGAGCTGCGCCTTGAGCTTCGACAGCTCCCCCTCCGGCAGCTCCGGGTGGTTCTGGAACAGCCACTCGGCGGTGATCATGCCCAGCACCGCGTCACCCAGGAATTCGAGCCGCTCGTAGTGCTCGGGCAGGCTCTTCTCGTTCGCCCAGGAGCGGTGGGTGAGCGCCAGCTCGAGCAGGTCGAGCCGCTTGAAGCGGTATCCGAGCCGACGCTCGAACGGGCTGGTGGGACGGCGGCCGAACGCCATGGCCGGGGAATGGTAGCAGGCGGCCGGGGTCCTGGTAGCACCGGCCGGACGAGAGGTGAGGGGGTTGCCCCGCTACGCGTTACCTTGTGACCACAAGTCGACGCAGACCGATCACCATCCCCACCGAAACGGAGGCCGTACCCGCGGGGAGGACGATCCTACCCAGGGTAGAGCCTTCATCCCCGGGGAGATGGCGTCCCTACCCCGGGTACGGTCTTCATCCCCACGGGTACGGCGATGCTACCCCGGGTATGGCGGCCATACCCTGGGAGATGACGGCCCTACCTCGGGTAGGACGATCGTTTGGCGAGGGATGACGGCTCTCTCCACGGGTATGGCGATCGTCTGGCGTGAAATCGCGGCTCTCTACTCGGGGATGAGCTTCATCCGCAGGCGCGCGACGGGCCGGGCGACCGTCCGGATCGGCGCGGACCGGGGGACGGCCGGCTTTAGCGTCTCCCGAACCGCCGTTCCAGGTCGGAATCCGTCATTTGAAGGACGATGGGCCGTCCGTGGGGGCAGGCGTAGGGCTGCTCGGCGACGAAGAGCTCGGCGACCAGGGCCTCCATCTCCAGCGGCGCCAGGGGGTGGTGCATCTTGACCGCGCCCTTGCAGGCGAGGCTCGCGGCCAGCGCCTCCAGGATCTGGCGCCGCAGGTCGTGGGCCGCCTGGTTGGCCCCCTCCTCTCCGGCGAGCGCGCGCACCAGGCTCTCCGCCTCGTCCGCGGAGAGCACCGCCGGCACCGAGGTCAGCGCCAGGGTGTTGCCCGACAGGGAGGCGACGCCGAAGCCGCAGTCGTCCAGGGAAGGCGCCAGCTCCAGCAGGCGCAGCCGCTCGGCGGGGCCCAGCTCGAGGAGGACCGGCGTCAGCAGGTGCTGGACCGGCGTCGCTTCCGCGAGGAGCGCCCGGCGCAGGCGCTCGTAGAGGATGCGCTCGTGCGCCACGTGCTGGTCGATCAGGTAGAGGCCGTCCGGCCCCTCCAGCAGGATCAGCGTCCCCTTGTACTGGCCGAGCAGCCGGAAAGGGCGCGCCTCCCCCCGCCTCCCTGACAGCGGCACCATGGGGCGCTCCACCGGCGTGTAGCTGGGAGTCGCCAGGCGGGTCTGGGGCTCGGGGACCGGCGCCGCCGCTGCGGAGAGCGGCGCGGCCTGCGCCGTCTCGGCGACAGGAGCCGCCCACTCCCGGCTCCCCCAGGGGGTCTCGGGGCGGCGCCGCTCCCCCAGCCCCTGCCAGGCGAAGGGCACGACGGGCTCCGACGACGGGGGCCGCAGCGGCGCCGGCTCCTCTCCGCGGGCCTTCTCCAGCGCCCGCCGGAACGCCTCGTGGACCCGGTCGACCAGCCCGGGATCGCGGAAGCGCACCTCGGCCTTCTGGGGGTGGACGTTGACGTCGACCTCCTCCGGCGGCACGTCGAGGAAGAGGAAGAGGGCCGGGAAGTCCTCGCTCCGCCACTCCTCCCGCACGGCGCGATAGAAGGCGGCGAGCACCGCCCGGTCGCGGATCAGCCGGCGGTTGACGTAGACGAACTGGCGGCGCCCCCGGGCAGTCGCGGGCATGCCGACGAAGCCGCCGATGACCTCACCGTGCCTCCCCTCCTCCCGAGGGATGTCGACGAGCTGGGCCGCGAAATCGGTGCCGAAGATCTGGCCGATGCGCTCCCGCGCTCCGCCAGTGGAGGGGGGCGCCGGCAGCACGTCCAGCAGGTCCCTCCCCTCGTGCACCAGGCAGAACCGCACGTCCTCGCGGGCCAGGGCGTATCCCTGCACCACCTCGACGGCGCGGCGCAGCTCGGTCTGCGGGCTCTTGAGGAACTTGCGGCGCGCCGGCACGTTGAAGAACAGCGACCGCACGTCGAGGGTGGTGCCGCGCGGCCGCGAGAACGGCTCCGCGACCCGCACGCGCCCCCCCTCGATGACCACGCGGTGGCCGTCCCCCGGCTGGTCGGCGGTGGTCAGCTCGACCCGGGAGACGGCGGCGATGGTGGCCAGGGCCTCGCCGCGGAAGCCCAGCGTCGCCACCCGCTCCAGGTCCTCGAAGCTCCCGATCTTGCTGGTGGCGTGGCGGTCGAAGGCGAGGAGGGCGTCGTCCCGGCCCATGCCGCAGCCGTCGTCGGCGATGGCGATGCGGCTCTTGCCGCCCCCTTCGAGCTGCACCTCCACCGTCCGCGCCCCGGCGTCGAGGGCGTTCTCCAGCAGCTCCTTGACGACCGAGGCAGGGCGCTCCACCACCTCGCCGGCGGCGATCTGGCTGACGAGCGGGTCGGGGAGGAGCTGGATCCTGGCCATCAGGGCCGGGATTGTACCGTCGTCTCCGCCAGCTCTTCCTCCTTCGCCTCGGAATCGGGTTGACTCCAGGTGAACGACTCGACATTGCCGGACGCGCCGCTGCGGTCGTAGTCATAAGTGCCGCCCGTGCCGTCGGTATCGCCGGCATCGAGCGGGCTCTCCTCGCCGCGCCCCGTGGCGAGCCCCCGGTCCTCGATGTGCATGGCGGCCTCCTCCGGGCTCACCTCTTCATTGACGTTGCCATCCAGCCCCTCGGGCTCCGGCCCGTACTCGTAGCTCTCCTCGCCGGGCTTCTTCCCGTGGTAGATGTCCTCGCTGTATCCGTAACTCCGTTCCGAATCGTCCATGGGCCGGACCTCCTGCTCGTAAAAGGTTCTCCCCCCTCCGCGAGGGGCCGCGAAGGGGGGAGTGCAAAGAGCAGGCCGCCCGGCTCCGGCTGGACCTAACCGGCGCGGTCGAACGCCCCGTCGAAGTAGAGGGGCTCCAGGCCGGTGGCCCAATAGACGAGGGCGTCGCGGTTGGGCTGGGTGGTCTCCTGCCCGGTGGTGCGGACGGGCAGGCCGGGGTCCACCGGGTGGAACTCGAGCCACCCTGACCAGGTGCCGTCCGGCCGCTCCTCCCCCCGGGTCTGGATGCTGTAGACCACGCCCGCCTCGTCGCGGAACACCGCCGTGTGGGTGTGGATCAGCTCGGCCATGGCAACCCCCTGCTTCATGGTGTACCTCCGTCCTCAGCTCCGGGGAGCGGCCATCACCGGGACCGGCGCCTCGACCTTGGAAGCGGCCGGCCGCCTCCCCCCCTTCGCCGGCTCCGGCTTGCGGGCGGGCTTCTCCGCGGCCTGCTTCTCCAGGGCGGCCTTCTCGGCGGCGCGGTTGAGGGTCGCCCGCGCGGCGGCGAGGCGGGCGATGGGCACCCGGTACGGCGAGCAGGAGACGTACTCCAGGCCCACGCGGTCGAAGAAGTCCACCGACTGCGGATCGCCGCCGTGCTCGCCGCAGATGCCCAGGTGCAGCTTCGGGTTGGTGCCGCGGCCCAGCTCGGACGCCATGCGGACGAGCTGCCCCACCCCCTCCTCGTCGATGCGCTGGAAGGGGTCGCACTCCAGGATCTTCGCCTCCAGGTACTTCGGCAGGAAGCGGCCAGAGTCGTCCCGGGAGTAGCCGTAGGTCATCTGGGTGAGGTCGTTGGTGCCGAAGGAGAAGAAATCGGCGTGGCGGGCGATCTTGTCGGCGACCAGGGCGGCGCGGGGGACCTCGATCATGGTGCCGATGAGCACCGGCAGCTCGGTCCCCTCCTCGGCGAGCACGCGCCGGACCACGGCGGCGGTGCGCTCACGGAGCTGGACCATCTCCGTCTCGGTCCCCACCAGGGGGACCATGATCTCGGGCCGCACGTCGTCGCCGGCGCGCCGGCGGACGCAGGCGGCGCGGACGATGGCCTCCACCTGCATGTCGTAGATCTCCGGCGTGGTGAGGCCCAGGCGGCAGCCGCGGTGGCCGAGCATGGGGTTGGCCTCCTCCAGGGCGTGGGCGCGGGCTTCGACCTCCTCGGGGTCGACGCCCATCTGGCCGGCGAGCTGGCGCAGGGCCTTCTGGCCGTGGGGGAGGAACTCGTGGAGCGGCGGATCGAGGAGCCGCACGGTGATCGGGAGGCCCGAGAGGGCGGCGAAGATCCCCTCGAAGTCCTTCTGCTGCATGGGCAGGAGGGCCGCCAGCGCCTTGTCGCGCAGCTCGGCGGTCTCGGCCAGGATCATCTGCCGCACCCAGGGGATGCGGTCGTCGGCGAAGAACATGTGCTCGGTGCGGCAGAGGCCGATGCCCTGGGCCCCCAGGGCGCGGGCGACGCGCGCGTCGTGCGGCGTGTCGGCGTTGGCCCGCACCTCGAGCCGGCGCTCGGCGTCGGCCCAATCCAGGATCTCGAAGAAGGCGTGCGCCGCGGGGGAGGTGATCTCGCCGCCGTCCAGCAGGCTGCGCAGCACCTCGGACGGGCGGGTGGAGAGCGCGCCGGCAATCACCTCACCGGTGGTGCCGTCGATGGAGAGCTGGTCCCCCGGACGGAAGACACGGTCTCCCAGCCGCACGTCGCCGGTCTCCTCGTCGATTTCCAGGTCCCCGGCGCCGACGACGCAGGGCTTGCCCAGGCCGCGGGCCACCACCGCCGCGTGGGAGGTCATGCCGCCGCGCGAGGTGAGGATGCCGGCCGAGGCGTGCATGCCGACGATGTCCTCGGGCGAGGTCTCGGCGCGCACCAGAAGGACCGGGCCGGAGGCGGCCATCGCGGCCGCGTCCTCGGCGGTCAGGGCGATGCGGCCCGACGCCGCGCCGGGACCCGCGGGGAGCCCCTTGGCCAGGAGGTCCCTGCCGGCGACCGCCCGCTTCTTCTCCTCGGCGTCGAACTCCGGGGCCAGCATCTGGCCGAGCTGCTGGGGCTCGACGCGGCTCAGCGCCTCGCGGCGGTCGATCAGCCCCTCCTCCACCATCTCGACGGCGATGCGCACGGCGGCGGGGCCGGTGCGCTTGCCGCTGCGGGTCTGGAGCATGAAGAGCTTGCCGTGCTCGATGGTGAACTCCACGTCCTGCATGTCCCGGAAGTGGCGCTCGAGGACCTCGCAGACCTTCTCCAGGTCGCGGTGGGCCTCCGGGAAGTCGGCGCCCAGGCCGCCCTTACCATCGTCGGCCAGGATCGGCCGGGGCGTGCGGATGCCGGCCACCACGTCCTCGCCCTGCGCGTTGACCAGGTACTCGCCGTAGACCCGGCGCTCGCCGGTGGCCGGGTTACGGGTGAAGGCGACTCCCGTGGCGCAGTCGGCGCCCCGGTTGCCGAAGACCATCGTCTGCACGTTGACCGCGGTGCCGAAGGTCTCGGGGATCCCCTCGATGCGCCGGTACTCGCGGGCGCGCTGGTTGTTCCAGCTCTGGAACACGGCGCCGATAGCGCCCCAGAGCTGCTGCCGGGGCTGCTGCGGGAACGGGGTGCCGTGCGCGGCCACCAGATCGAGGTACCGCCGCGACACCTCGCGTAGCGCCTCCGCGGGCAGGTCGGCGTCGGAGGCGGCGCCGTGCTCCTGGCGGGCGGCGGCGAGGATCTTCTCGAAGCCGCCATGGGGAACCCTCAGGACGACATCGCCGTACATGCTGATCAGGCGGCGATAGGCGTCGAGCACGAAGCGCGCGTCGGTGCCGCGGGCGATGGAGGCCTCCACGATCTCCTCCGACAGCCCGAGGTTCAGGATGGTGTCCATCATGCCCGGCATCGAGCGCGGGGCGCCGGAGCGCACCGAGACCAGCAGCGGCTTGGCCGGGTCACCGAAGCGCCGGCCGGACTGCCGCTCCAGCCGCAGGAGGTGGGCCT
>DASPJI010000364.1:0-3784 GCA_035628695.1 Thermoanaerobaculia bacterium
GCGCCCGCCACCTGGACGCGGTGCGCGTCGAGTCCTCGACCGCCGACGGGGTGGACGCGCTGGTCTGGACGCGGCAGTTCCGCGAGGATCTGCAGGTGATGGCGGACGAGATGGGCAACGACCTGGAAGCGCAGGAGATGCCCCTGGACTTCCTGCCCATGACCCGGATCGTCCGGCGCCTGATGCGGAGCGAGCCGATGTCGCGCTTCGAGGACCAGCCCGGCCGCGCCCCCGGTCTGATCGCGGTGGCCGACGCCTACGCCATGTCCGGCGTGGAGCGCTTGGCCCCCCGGCTGTTGACCGACCTCTGGATGAGCGGCGTCGAGGAGTGGGAGGCGGAGGAGGTGCTCGCCGACGCCGACGTCGAGAAGGGGGACGTCCTGCCGTGCCGGAGCTGTTGGGCCCGCTACGTGTGCACCCACAGCTCGCTCGCCTCCTCGGGCCTCGAGGGGGACGACGCGCGAGAGCCGTCGGAGGTCCGCTGCGGCATCTGGAAGGACGAGGTGGAGGCCTCCCTGCGCCTCTACCACCGGATGGCGCACGCCGATCCCATCCAGGTCCTGCGCCTGTTCGAGGAGGCCACCACCGTCCCGGGCGAGCCCCTGGCCGGCTGGTCCGGCGACCTGATCAAGCCCTCCTGAGCGATCAGGGGGGCGGGCGCCTTCCGCCCCCCCGAATTCCACCCGAACGTCCCGGATCTCTCCCGGAGGCCGCGGACGCGATCCGAAAGCTCCGGGAAGCTTCCCGGAAGCCCCGGATCGCATCCGGGGCACGCGGATGTCATCCAGAGGGTCCGGGAGCTTCCCGAACGTCCCGGATCACGTCCAGCTCATCCGGATGGAGTCCGGCCGCACCGGATCGCGTCCAATTCATTCGGATGGATTCCAGGCCGCCCGGGAAGCTCCCGAGCGCTCCGGATCGCATCCCGTGGAGGCGGATGGAGCCCGAAGCGCCGGGGCTGGCGCCGTGGAGTCCGGCCCTACCCCTGCCAGTCCAGGATCTTCTCCAGCGCGGCGCGGGAGACCGCGTGGTAGCCCGGACGCGCCTTCTCGTAGATGCGGAGCGCCATGTCGGCGCCGGCCGGGGTCTTGGCCATCGCGGTGTAGATCGGCCGCAGGAACTTCGTCCGGCCGACGCTGGTCAGGAACCTCTCCAGCACCGGATAGACCGGGTCGTAGCGGTTCTCCACCACCCGCACCAGCCACTCGGTCAGGATCTCGGAGTTGCCCGACTGGCTCAGCTTGAACGCCGCGTCCAGGTCCGCCATCTGCTCCCGGGAGAGCGGCTTGGGGAGGGTGCGCAGGAAGTGCAGCCAGTGGTGGGTGGTCCAGCCCTGGGTGCCGAGCTGCGCGGCGGGCGTCCCCTTGGCGAAGGCGGCGACGGCGGCGTCCACCGCGGCGAAGGCTGTGGAGCGCGGCTGCGGCGCGTTGTCCGGCACGCCCGGGCCGTAGATCCACTGATCGATCCGCAGCGACGCGTAGCGCTGGGCGTTGCCTCCCAGCAGGTCGCGCTTGAGCAGGGCGACGAAGCGGGTGGTGTCGATGGACTGGAAGGCGTGGCTGTCGAAGTAGCCGCGCAGGAAGCGGTCGAACGCCTCGCGGCCCACGGCCTGCTCCAGCATGCGCAGGAAGAGCGCCCCCTTCTCGTAGGCGACGTTGCTCGTCCCCTCGTCGGGGTCGCGGCCGGCGAGGGCCAGGAAGAGATGGGTGTCGGGGGACTGCGGCCCGCCCATCTCCTCGAACGCGTCGTCCAGGTCCTGGCGGCCGAGCACGGCGAGCATGTCCGCGTACTCGTTGCCGTAGAGGGCCTCCATGATCCGCCCCTCGGCGTAGGTGGTGAACCCCTCGTTCAGCCAGAAGTCGTTCCAGGTGGCGTTGGTCACCAGGTTCCCCGACCAGGAGTGCGCCAGCTCGTGCGCGATGAGCGACACCAGCGACCGGTCGCGCGCCAGCATGGTGGGGGTGAGGAAGGTCAGCCGCGGGTTCTCCATGCCGCCGTAGGGGAAGCTCGGCGGCAGCACCAGCATGTCGTAGCGCCCCCAGCGGTAGGGGCCGAAGAGCCGCTCGGCGGTGGTGATCATGCGCGGCGTGTCGGCCAGCTCCCAGGCGGCCAGCTCGATCACCGGCGGCTCGGCATAGACGCCGCTGTTCGGCCCCAGCGGCCGGAACTCCAGGTCGCCCACGGCCAGCGCCATGAGATACGACGGGATCGGCTGCGGCATCTTGAAGGTGTAGGTGCCGTCGGCCCGCTTCGCGGTCGGGTTCTCGGCGCTCATCAGCGCCAGCAGGCCCTGCGGCTGCGGCACCCGGACGGTCGCCTCGTAGGTCATGCGCACGCCCGGCGTGTCCTGGAGCGGGATCCAGGTGCGGGCGAGGATGGCCTGCGACTGGGTGAGGAGGAACGGGTGCCTGCCGCCCGCCGTCTGCTGCGGGTCGAGCCACTGCAGCGCGGCCGCCTCCGGCCGGGTGGAGTAGTCCACGTGCACCCATTGCGTCCGCGGCGTGATCTCCACCTCCAGCGGCCTGCCCAGGAACTCCACCTCCTCGCCCAGCGTGTAGCGGGCCGCCGTGCCGCTGTCCAGCAGCACCTGCCGGATCTCCAGGTCGCGGGTGTCGAGGACCAGCCGGTTTGCCCCGGAGCGGTTGTCCAGGCGCAGGCTCGCCCGGCCCGAGAGCTGGCGGCGGCTGAAGTCCACGTTCAGGTCGAGCTTCAGATGCTGGACCACGACCTCGTCGGGACGGGAGAAGGAGTGCGGGTCCCGGTCGGGAGCCGCGGCCGGCGCCGCCGGTGCCGTCTGCGTGGCCGCGGGAGCCGCCGCCGCCGGAGCCGCGGCTGGAGCGGGAGCGGGGTCCATGGGCTGGGGCTGGCCGGAGCAGGCCGCCAGCAGCAGAACGGGGAGGAGCGACGAAAGGGGCAGAGTGGAACGCCTCATGCGGATCACCTCGAATCTCTTCATCCTCCCCTTCAACCGGGAGGCGGGTGCGCGACTTCCCGGCTCAGAGCCCGGGAACGAACGGGACGCCGGGCTCGGCCGCGGAGCCGCCGGAGACACTGGAGAGCGCCGGCTCGTTGCGGTCGAGCGCCTGGTGGAGGCGCTGGAGGATGGCGTAGACCTCGTGGCGCGTCAGCTTGGAGCCTGGACCGGAGGCCTCCACCCGGTCCAGGGTGGCGTGGGCGAGCCGGACGGGCAGCGCGGTGAACGCCACCACCCCGCGCTCCGCGCCGGCCTCCTGCAGGGTGTGCACGTACTCCGCCGCGGTCTCCAGGTTGCGCCGGGCGAGCGCCAGGACCTCGGTGCGCTCCACCCCCTCGGGCAGGTAGATCCGCCCCTGGACCGCGTCCGACGCCGAATCCTTGAGAATGTTGACGAGCTGCAGCCCCTCGCCGAAGGAGCGGGCGCGCTCTCGCAGCCGCCCGGCGGCCGGCGCGAGACCGGGGCGCTCGCGCAGGAAGAGCTCGGTCAGCAGCTCGCCGACGATGCCGGCGACGACGTAGCAATAGACCTGGAGGTCGGGGATGTCGCGCAGCCGCAGCTCGCCGCCGTCCATGCGGGCGACGAACCCGGCCATGCCGTGGACGGTGCGCAGCACGTGCTCGCGGATCAGCTCGACGGCGTTGGGGGACAGGGCGAAGAAGGCGGCGAGCACCGCGGGCAGCTCGGCGAGGAGCTCGCGGTAGCCCGTCTGCTCGCACGGCACCTCCTGCGCCCAGAGGCGCGACACCTCCTCGACCTCCCGGGGCTCGTACCGCTCCAGGAGCCGGGCGAAGCGCTCCAGCGCCTCGA
>DASPJI010000365.1:0-7737 GCA_035628695.1 Thermoanaerobaculia bacterium
GGCGCCATCGACGACGACCTGGACCGTCAGCCGGTTCGAGCCTTTGCGGCCCAGCTCATAAAGCCTGTCGCGCAGGTCGGGGCGGGTGGCGAGGATCTCGAAGGCGGCGGATTGCGCGTCCGGCACCTGCCGCAGGTCCAGGGTCTCCTCGACGAAGGGCTGGCCGTTCAGGTCGATGCGGAAACCCAGGGACTCCGGGGTTCCGGCCGCCTGCTCCGGGGTGAGGGCGAAGAAGAGGAAACGGCTCGCCAGCGCCTCCTCCATCAACGGAGAGTCCTGCGCCTGGAGAGTGGGCAGGCCGGAGCGGGGGGTCGAGAGACCCGCGGCCTGCCGGGTCTGGGCGGTCAAGGGAACGGCGCACAGCGCCAGGGCACAGAAAGAGAAAAGCTTCACAGCTCGCATCGAGTGGCTCCTGTTGAAGGGGGCGGAGAGGAATCCTCCGCCGCTTGCACCAGATAACGTCAGCGGGTGCGCAAGAACCTCACCCCGGCGCGAGGCCTGAAGCGAGGAGGGCCACCCGCGTGCGGGTGGCCCCCTCGTGGACCGTGATGCTCCCGCGCGGGGATCAGCAGGACCAACCCGAGAAGCGCGAGGGCGGCATGTAGCAGCTCGCCCCCGTGGGCTGCCAGCAGGAGCTGTTCGAGTACTGGGTACTGAGCACCGTCTCCGTCACCTGACCGTTGCAGGACTCGGTCCTGCGCACTCTGTCCCGCTTGAGGGAGTAGCTCACGTGCTGGTAGTAGGTGCCCCAGAGGAAGTCGTTCTCCCACCAGTTCTCGTAGCAGTTGTAGGAGCCGTAGATGGTGCTGATGGTCTGCCAGGGCGTGTAGTACTCGGTGACGCTCTTCGGCTCCACGCAGATGATCGGGCAGGACTCCAGGCAAGACTGGTAGAGGTCCTCACAGAAGACGCAGCTCGCCCCGGCCTCATAGCAGGGTCCGCTGATGCAGTACTGATACTCGTACTGGCACTGCGAGAGACAGGCGGGGTCGGCTTGATAGCCCTTCTCGAAGAGACGGGCGAGAGGCGCGGGCTTCGGGGACTCGCCGGCGGCCGGGCCGTAGACCTCGGAAGGCGCGGCGGCCGGGCGGAGGAAGCGCTTGATCTCACGGTTGTAGCGCAGCAGCTCCCCGAACGAGGCGAACTCGCGGACCACGGCGCCGTCGACGGCGACCTGGACGACCACGCGGCTCTTCGGGTCGCGGCCCAGCTCGTGGAGCCGGTCGCGCAGGTCCGGCCGGGTGGCAAGGAGCTCGAAGGCGAACGACTCGGCGCCGCGGACCTGCCGCAGGTCGAGGGTCTCGACGAGGAACGGCTGGCCGTCCACATCGATCCGGAAGGCCAGGGACTCCGGCGTCCCCGCCGCCAGCTCGGGGGTCAGGGCGAAGAAGAGGAAGCGGCTGTCGACCACGCCGCGGGGAGCGGGAACCGCACGGTCCGCGGGGAGGGACGGGGTACGGGGCTGCGCCACCAGGGGAAGAGCGCAGAGCGTCAGGACACAGCTGCAGGACCAGAGCTTCAAGGCACGTTTCATGGTTCTCCTCCTGAAGACGGGCGTCAAGCGACGTCTTATACATCGACAGGTGTGCATGAAACCTGGAGGCGAGCCGGAGCCGGCCGGGAACGTTGCGAAGGGAAAGGGTAGGAATGGCTCCTGGGGAGGGATTTGAACCCCCGACCAATCGGTTAACAGCCGATCGCTCTACCGCTGAGCTACCCAGGAGTGTGAACGAACACGCCTCCGGAGGGTTGCCCCTCCGAAGGCCGGAATCTTAGGCGGATCGCGCCGCCCTGTCAATTCCTCTAGACGGTGTTGTCGAGGAACGGCTTCAGCTTGGTCGCCCGGCTGGGGTGACGGAGCTTGCGCAGCGCCTTGCTCTCGATCTGGCGGATGCGCTCGCGCGTCACGTTGAACGAGCGGCCGACCTCCTCCAGGGTGTGCTCGGAGCCGTCGCCGACGCCGAAGCGCATCTTGAGCACCAGCTCCTCGCGCGGCGTCAGGGTCTTCAACACCTTGCGGGTCTGGTCCTTGAGGTTGCCGAAGATCACCGAGTCGATGGGGGAGACGGCGTTCTTGTCCTCGATGAAATCCCCGAGGTGCGAATCCTCCTCCTCACCGATGGGCGTCTCGAGCGAGATGGGCTCCTGCGCGATCTTCATGATCTTGCGCACCTTGTTGGCCGGCAGGTCCATGCGTTCGCCGATCTCCTCGGCGGTGGGCTCGCGGCCCAGCTCCTGCACCAGCGAGCGGCTGGTGCGGGTGAGCTTGTTGATGGTCTCGATCATGTGCACCGGGATGCGGATCGTCCGGGCCTGGTCCGCGATGGCGCGGGTGATGGCCTGGCGGATCCACCAGGTGGCATAGGTCGAGAACTTGTAGCCGCGGCGGTACTCGAACTTCTCCACCGCCTTCATCAGGCCGATGTTCCCCTCCTGGATCAGGTCGAGGAACTGGAGGCCCCGGTTGGTGTACTTCTTGGCGATCGACACCACGAGCCGCAGGTTGGCGACGATCAGCTCCTCCTTGGCGCGCTCGCAGAGCGCCTCGCCCTGGTGGATCTTGCCGATGGTCGCGGCGATCTCGGCGTGCGTCGTGCCGTAGCGCTCCTCGAGCTCCCGCAGGTGGCCGCGGTATTTGTCGATCCGCCGCCGGTGCAGGGCCTTGAGCTCCTCGTTCGACTCGCGCTTCAACGCCGTCTGCGCCCGCTTGATGTCCTGCTCGTAGCGGGAGAACTGCTTGTCGATGTCGCGCAGGAACTCCACCAGGCGGTTGCGCGTCTGCACAGAAAAGTCGATGGTGCGGATGTCCTTCGCGATCTTGGCCACCAGCCGGTCGACCTCGCGCTCGAACTCCAGGTACTTGTCGCCCCCCGGCTTGCAGCGCTTCTGGCGCTTGCGCAGCTCTTGGATCTCCTGGTCGTTGGCGGCGATCTGCTCGAAGATCTTGAGGTTGCCACGGATGCGGTCGGTCGCCTTGGGGTCGAGCGGCTCGTCGGGATCGGCGGCGAGGAGCTCGCGCAGGATGCGCTTGTCCTTGGCCGCCATCTCGTTGAGGCGCAGGAGCTCCCGCAGCACCACCGGGTTCTCGCACAGCGCCTCGTAGATCATCCACTCGCCCTGCTCGATGCGCTGGGCGATCTCCACCTCGCCCTCGCGGTCGAGGAGGGGGACGGTGCCCATCTCGCGCAGGTACATGCGGACGGGGTCGTTGGTCTTCTCGTGGGCGGCGAGACCGAACTCCGTGGTCTCGTCCTCCTTCTTGTCGAACTCGCTCGCGCCGGAGGACTCGAAGTCGTCCCGGTTCTGGTACCGCTCGGGACGGTCGATGACGTCGATGCCGAGGTCGGCGAAGCGGATGTAGATCCCGTCGAGCTCGTCCGGGAGGCTCACCACCTCCTCGGGCAGCATCTCGTAGATCTCATCGTAGAGAAGGTAGCCCTTCTCCTTACCCAGCTCGATCAACTGCTTGACCGAGGAGTACTTCTCTTCGACGGGTGCCAGGCTGGAAATGGTCAATGTGCTCTCCTAACGGCTTGCACCGAAGACCCGGTGAGGACACACACCTCCACCGGGTCATCCGCCTGCGCCAGGACGGGTTGCCCCGTAGTACTGGCGGTCTAGATCTCTCTTCTCATCCGTGAGACGATTGGCGAGCGCCTCGTCCCCCGAGCGTACGGCCTCGTGGATCCTTCGCTGGATCTCCTGGCGGCGCTGTCCGATCCATCGCCGCTTCAGCTTTTCGAGGGACTCCCGGAGCCCGTGCGTGCGCGGGTCAAACGACTCTTCTAACAGAATCTCGGCCACCCGGTCAACTGTCGCCCCCTGGGAGCCCAGCTCGGCGAGGACCGCCCGTGCGTCCGGAGGGGCGCCTGCCCCTCTTGCATATAGATCGGAATAGGCCTGATAAATATTCCTGCATTCCGTATCGAAGAACCAGCCGGGGCTCGGCAGCTCTTCCAGGGGGGGCACGGTCCCCTCTCCCTGTAACAAGTACTGCAGCACCTGCTCCTCGACGTTGCGGGTCTCCCGCGGCGCCCGCGGGACTGGGCGGCGCGCCTGAGGGGAGGGGCCGCCCGGCTGGGCTGCGGAGCGGTCGCCCTCCCTGCGCCCATCCCGCCCGTCGCGCCCGCCGCCGGCCTGCTGGCCTCCCTGGCCGCCGATACGCCGGCCCAGCATCTCGACCGGCAGGCCGAGCCGCTCCGCCCCCAGCCGCGCATAGCCGAACCGCAGCACCGCGTCGGGGATCGGCCGCAGCAGGTCGGCGACCGCCGAGGCGGCCTTCGCCTGGACCGGCGGCTCGCGCGGCGCCTCCGGGGGGATCAGGCGGTGGAGCTCGGCGACCACCGCGTCCTCGGCGGCGTCGACGGCGGCGGCCACCGCCGCCTCCCCCTGCTCCAGGCGCAGGGAGTCGGGGTCGTGCCCCTCGCCGAAGCGGGCGCGGCGCGCCCCCAGCCCCTCGGCGAGGAGCAGCGGCAGGGCGCGCCGGAAGGCGTTCTCCCCCGCGTTGTCGCCGTCGTAGGCGACCACCACCTCCTCGGCGTAGCGGGAGAGGAGCTTCGCCTGCTCGGGGGTCAGCGCGGTGCCCATGCCCGCCACCGCCCCCTCCAGGCCGCAGGCGACGGCGCCGATGACGTCGAAGTAGCCCTCGACCAGCACGGCGCGCCCGCTCTCGCGGACCTCGCGCTTCGCCAGGTCGAGCCCGTAGAGCAGGTTGCCCTTGTGGAACTGCTCGGTCTCGTTGGTGTTGATGTACTTGGCGGCGTCGTCGCCCAGGGTGCGGCCGCCGAAGCCGACCAGGCGGCCCGAGGCGGTGCGGATGGGGAACATCAGCCGGTTGCGGAAGCGGTCGTAGGGGTCGCCGCCGCGCTCCGGCCGGGCGACCAGGCCGGCGGCCTCGAGGTCGGCCAGGGAGATGCGCGGGTGGAGCGCCTGCACCAGGTTGCGCCAGCCCTCCGGGGCGTAGCCGAGGCCGAAGCGCTCGATCAGCTCGCCGGGGATGCGGCGCTTCGCCAGGTAGCCCTGGGGGAGCGGCGCCTTGCGGAGCTGGTCGGTGAAGAACTCGGCGGCGGCGCGCAGCGCCCCCTCGATGTCGCGCTCCGGCCGGCCGCCGGCGAAGCGCGCCTCGTTGCGGGTGGGCAGCGGCACGCCGTAGCGGGTGGCGAGGGCCTCGATGGCGCCGGGGAAGTCGTCGCCGGTGGCCAGCATGTGCAGCTTGATGGCGTCGCCGCCGGAGCCGCAGCCGAAGCAATAGAAGAGCCCCTGCACCGGATCGACGCTGAACGAGGGGGTCTTCTCCTTGTGGATCGGGCACAGCCCCTGGTAGCGCCGACCGGCCTTGCGCAGGCGGGTGTGCTCGGAGGCGATGGCGAGGATGTCGACCGCGTCGCGCACCGCCTGCACGAGCTGCGGGGTGAGATGGATGTTGCCCAGGGCCATGGCGGCGGCGATAGCGGCGATGTCGGCGATAGCGGCGATGTCGGGCGCGGTGCGGCGGTCAGGCGCCGCGGAGGACGACCACGGTGGCGCCGTTGCCCCCCTCGTCGGGGGCCCCCGGCCGCTGGGCGGTGACCCCCGGGTGGCCGCGCAGGTGCTCGCGCACCGCCTGCCGCAGCCGGCCGGTGCCGTGGCCGTGGATGACCCGCACCTCCTTGCGCGAGGCGAGGAGGGCCTGGTCGAGGTAGGCGTCCAGCTCCTCGAGCGCCGCCTCGACCCGCTGGCCGATCAGGTTCAGCTCCTTCGGCACGCCGGCCTCTTCCAGGTCCCCGCGCGGGCGGTCCCGTCCAGGCAGGTCCTGGGCCGTCCGGTCCTGCCCGGTCCGGTTGGCGCCGGCGATGGCCGGCTTCCCCTCCCGCGCGCGGGTGGACGGGGTGGCCCGGTTGACGGCACTGCCGCCGGCAGCGCCGGGCCGGGCGGGGGCGAGCTCCTCGGGGCGGCAGCGCACCCGCTTGCCGCGCACCAGGACCTCGGCGCGGCCGGCCTCCAGCTTCTCCAGCACCCCCTCCCAGCCGAGGCCGACGTGGCGCACCGGCTGGCCGACGCTGACGGGGCCGGCGGGCTCCGGCTCCTCCTCGCCCAGGACCGGGGCTTCGGCGAACAGGCGCTCGACCGCCTCGGCGGCGAGGTTGCGGCGCCGCCCCTCCTCGAAGCTCTCGCGCAGCCGCTCGACCTCCTGGCGCAGGCGGTCGCCGGTCTCGCGCCGGAAGCCGTCGAGCTCGGCGCGCAGCCGGCGCCCCACCGAGCGCCGCTCCTCTTCCAGGGCGGCGCGCTCGTCGGCGAGGCGGCGGCGGAGCTTCTCGGCGTCGGAGGCCTCGATCTCCAGCCGCTCCTGGGTCTCCGCCAGCTCGCGGCGCACCCGCTCCACCTCGGCGAGGAGGCGGCGCAGGTCGCGGTGCTCGGAGCCGAGGCGGGCCTCGGCGCGGTCGAGCCACTCGGCGGGCAGGCCGAGGCGGCGGGCGAGGGCCAGGGCCTCGCTCCCTCCCGGCGGCCCGGGCAGCAGCCGGAACGTCGGCCGGCCGGTCTCCGGGTCGAACTCCATGGCGGCGCACGAGGCGCCGCCCATCTCCAGGGCGGCGGCGGCGAGCTGCGCCAGGTGCGTGGTGATGACGGCGAAGCTCCCCTTGGTGAGGAGCCCCTCGAGCAGGGCGATGGAGAGGGCGGCCCCCTCCTCCGGGTCGGTGCCCGAGCCCAGCTCGTCGAGCAGCACCAGGCTGTCCGGCCCGGCGGCCTCCCAGGCCTCCTTGAGGCGCAGCAGGCGGCCGCTGAAGGTGGAGCGGTCGGCCAGCAGGTCCTGCTCGTCGCCGACGGTGGCCACCAGGCGGGTGACGAACGGCACCCGGCTGCCCGCGGCGGCGGGGACCGGCAGGCCGCACTGCGCCGCCAGGGTGAGGAGGCCGGTGGTCTTGAGGGCGACGGTCTTGCCGCCGGCGTTGGGGCCGGTGACGACCAGGGCCCGCCGCTCGGAGGTGAGCTCGATGTCCAGCGGCACGATGGTGCCGGTGTGCCCGGCATGGCCCAGCGCCTCCTCGCGCAGCTCGGCGAGGCCGGGGTCGAGAAGCGGGTGGCGGGCGGACAGCAGCCGCAGGTCGAAGCGCGGGCCGATGTCCGGCAGGGCGGCGCCGCAGAGGTCGCCGAAGCGGACCATGGACTGCAGCAGGTCGAGCTCGGCGAACAGGTGGGCGTGGGTCTCGAGGGCGGGGAGGGCCGCCCGCGCCTCGCCCATCAGCTCGGCGAGGATGCGGCGCCGCTCGGCCTCCTCGTCCTCCACCGACTGCTGCAGCGTGTTGTTGGTCTCCACCACCTCGAGCGGCTCGAAGTAGAGGCTCTTGCCGGTGGCCGATCGGCCGTGCACCAGGCCGCCGGAGCGCCCCTTGGCGCCGGCCTGGAGCATCACCACCAGCCGGCCGCCACGCAGGGGGACGGTGTCCTCGGCCAGATCCTCGCGGTGCCCTTCGGCGTAGGAGCCGAGCTCGCGGTAGATCTGGTCGCGCACCCGGCGGATCTGCTGGCGCAGGGCGGCGAGGCGGGGGCTCGCGTCCTCCCGCACCTCGCCGCGGCGGTCGAGGGCGCGGTCGATACGGTGGAGCAGGGGGGAGATATCGGGCAGCCCGGCCACCAGCGCGCCGAGGGCGGGGCAGGGCGGGTCGGCCTCCTGGATGCGCGCCGCGACGGTACGGCAGGCCTTGCCCAGGTCGGCCAGGCGCACGAGGTCCAGCCCCTCGAGCGGCGGGCGGCCGGTGA
>DASPJI010000366.1:0-3375 GCA_035628695.1 Thermoanaerobaculia bacterium
GGAGCTGCCCGGCTTGAGCCGGTCCACGAACCAGAGGCGCTGCTGGGCAAACGACGGCGGCAGGTCTCGATCCCGCGGCACCGGCACGATCGGCGGCGCCTCCACGGTGGAGGTCCCGATCCGCTCGATCCTCTCGGCCAGCCGCGCCACCGTGGGTGCCTCGAACAGCTCACGGATCGCCAGCTCCACCCCGAAGGCCTGGCGCACCCGCGACACCACCTGGGTGGCCAGCAGCGAGTGCCCGCCGAGCTCGAAGAAGCCGTCGTGGATCCCGACCCGCTCCTGCCCCAGCACCTCCGCGAAGATCCCCGCCAGCACCTCCTCCGCCGGGGTGCGCGGTGCTACGTACGTCTCCGGCCCGCCACCCTCCTCTCGGGCCGGCCCGATCCCGGCCAGCGCCTTGCGGTCCAGCTTTCCGTTGGGGGTCAGCGGCAGGGACTCCAGCAGCACGAACGACGGAGGCACCATCGCCTCGGGGAGCCGGCCGCGCAGCCAGCGCCGCAGCTCCTCCGGTCCCGCGTCGCTGTGCGCCGCCAGGTAGACCACCAGGCCCGGCTGTCCGGAGCGGTCTTCCCGCACCAGGACCGCTGCATCCCGCACCTGCGGGTGGGCCGCCAGCGCCGCCTCGATCTCACCCAGCTCGATCCGCAGCCCGCGGATCTTGACCTGGAAGTCGATCCGCCCCAGGAAGTCGATGGTTCCGTCGGGCAGGTGGCGCGCCAGGTCTCCCGTGCGGTACAGCCTCTCGCCGGGATCGGTCGTGAAGGGGTCCGGCAGGAAGCGTTCGGCGGTGAGGCCCGGCTGCCCCAGGTAGCCCCGGGCCAGGCCCGGGCCGCCGATGCAGATCTCCCCGGCCACCCCAGGCGGCACCAGACGCAGCTCCCGTTCCAGCAGCAGCACCCGGGTGCCGTCGATCGGCTGGCCGATGTCTGGCGCGCGGCCAGGGCCCCGTGCCTGGACCGGACCCGAGGTCGCGACCACCGTGCTCTCCGTCGGACCGTAGTTGTTGACCAGCGTGAACGGCAGCGGGCCCGGATCGCGGTGCAGGCGGTCGCCGCCGGTCAGTAGCACCCGCAGAGAGGTGGAAGCGGGCCAGGGAAGTGGCAACAGCGCCTCGGCCACCGGCGTCGAGACGAAGCCGATGGTGATCTCCTCGCCGAGCAGCCAGTCGCGCAGGGCCGGCGGCGAGCTGCGGGTCTCCTCATCCGGCACGTGGACGCTGGCGCCGGCGGCGAGATAGGGCCACAGCTCCCAGACCGCGGCATCGAAGGCCAGGCCCGACAGCCGGGTCGCGCGGTCCGCCGCCGTCACGCCGAAGGCCCGCCGGTGCCAGGCCAGCAGGCGCAGCAGGCCGCGGTGGGTGATCTCCACCCCCTTGGGACGGCCCGTCGAGCCCGAGGTATAGATGACATAGGCCAAGTGGTTGACATCGACGGAGGCCTCGGAGCTCCCCGGGTACGGCTCGTCCCAGACGCGGTCCACCAGCAGGATTGGCCCCGGCAGGTCGCTCCGATCCGAGGTGGTCAGCAACGCCCGGACGCCCGCGTCCGCGAGCACCAACTCCACCCGCTCGCGTGGCCAGGCCGGATCGAGCGGCACATAGGCGCCCCCGGCTGTGAGCACCGCGAGCAGGCTCGTGACCTCCTCCGGCGAGCGGTCCAGAAGGACTCCCACCCGCTCCTCCGGGCCCGCTCCCAAGGAGCGCAGACGGCGGGCGAGACGCGCCGCGCGCCGGCTCAACTCGCCGTAGGTAACGGCATGGCCGGCCGCCGAGACCAGCGCCACCGCGTCCGGCGTCTCGGCTGCCCGCGCGGCGACCAGCCGGTGCACCGGCTGGTCGTTCGCGGGCGTCGCCAGCCCCTGCCCCCACTCCTGAAGGAGCTGCTGCCGTTCGGACTCATCCAGCAATGGCAGCTCCGCGAGCCGGAGCCCCGGACTGCCGGCAGCCCCCTCCAGCAGGCGCGCCAGGTGCCGGGCGAGACGCTCCGCCGTAGCCGTATCAAACAGGTCGGTGTTGTACTCCAGGCTCCCTGCCAACTCCTCCTCACGTTGCGCGAAGCCCAGGCTGAGCTCGAACTTTGCCGTCCCCGACTCCACCTCCACCGGCCGCAGCTCCAATCCCGTCACCCCGCCGCCTTCCGAGCTCACGGACGCGCTCTGCAGCGTCAGCACCACCTGGAACAGCGGTGAGTGGCTCAGGTCCCGCTCCGTCACCAGCTCTTCCACCAGGCGCTCGAACGGGATGTCCTGGTGCGCGTAAGCGTCCAGCGCCGTCCGCCGCACCTGCCGCACCAGATCCAAGAAGCCCTGCTCGTCCGCCAGCTCCACGCGCAGCGCCAGGGTGTTGACGAAGAAGCCGATCAGCCCCTCGATCTCCCGCCGGTTGCGGCCGGCGATGGGGGCCCCCACCACCACGTCGCCCTGACCCGAGTAGCGGCCCAGGAGGACCGCGAACCCGGCCATCAAGATCATGAACGGCGTCGCCCCCTCGCGCCGGGCCAGCGCCGTGAGCGACTGCGAAAGCTCCGGAGGCAGCGTCACCGGCAGGGAGGCCCCACGGTGGGTCTCCACCGCCGGCCGCGGCCGGTCCGTGGGCAGGGTGAGACGGACCGGCGCCCCGGCCAGCCGCTCCCGCCAGTAGGAGATCTGCGACTCCAGCACCTCTCCGGACAGCCAGGCCCGCTGCCAAGCCGCGAAGTCGCCGTACTGTACCGGCAGCTCCGGCAACTCGCGACCCGCATACAGCGCCGTCAGCTCGCGCAGGAAGATCCCCATGGACCACCCGTCGGTGACGATGTGGTGCATGGTCACCAGCAGCGTGTGCTCCTCTTCGCCCAATACCAGGAGCGTCGCGCGCACCAGCGGCCCGGCCGCCGGGTCGAACGGCGCCAGCGCTTCGGTGTGGGCCTGACGCAGCACCTCGGCCTCGCGTTCCGCCGGTGGCAGGTCCGAGAGATCGAGAAGGGTCAGCGTCAGCCGCGGCTCCGGCTCGATCACCTGCACGGGGTGACCCTGGCGCTCGTCGAAGGTGGTGCGCAGCGCCTCGTGACGGCGGCCGATCCCGCGGAGCGCACCGGCGAGCGCGGCGGCATCCAGCCGGCCCGACAGCCGCACCGCCAGAGGCACGTTGTAGACCGCGCTGTCCGGCGCCAGCCGGTGGAGGAACCAGAGCCGCTGCTGAGCAAAGGACAGCGGCAGGTCAGCCTGCCGAGGCACGGGTACGATCGACGGCGCCTCCACCTCCGTTCGCCCGAGCCGCCCGAGCCGCCCGGCCAGGCCGGCCACCGTCGGTTCCTCGAACAGGTCGCGGATCGGCAGCTCCACACCGAAGGCCTGGCGCACCCGCGACACCACCTGCGTCGCCAGCAGCGAGTG
>DASPJI010000367.1:0-18798 GCA_035628695.1 Thermoanaerobaculia bacterium
CACGGAAACGATAGCACGGAGGCGGTGCGGCGACCCATCCGGCCATCGTCGCGGATGAGTCGAAAACTCCGCCCCACCCTCTTGACTCCCCATTTTCACCTCACATAGGATCGCATCACTCGAATGTCGCCGTAGGACGATCGAGGCCCGGCAGCCCCTCGGAAGGTGTGAGCGGGCCGGTAGCCGGGAATCGCGGCTTCCGGTGATGTTCCTGGATGTGGGGTCGGCCGGCAATGGATGCCGGTTTAGCGGCCCGGGAGTGAGCTGGTGACTCACCCCGAGCCTAGACCACACAGTCCTCAGAAGGAGGACTTATGCCGGTCTATGACCAGCCTAGCACGCAGTCTGTCCATCCGAACGTCTTCAAAACCCAGTTCCTCGCCCGTCTGAATGAGCGGGACGAGCCGCCGACGGCCGGTGACGCCGATGTCGCCGGGCCATGGCGGATCGAAGCGATTCCGGGAGAGGGCTTCGGCCTGTTCCGGATCGGCGAGAGCCTGGCCCGGGGGGGCTCCCCCCTGGCCGTGGTGCCGTCCCGCTGGCTCGCACTCGTCCTCGCCGCCGTGCTCCCCGGCACGGGGCGGGACCCGTTGATCCGCATCGAGAAGGACGCCGATGAGGACGGCGCCTATCCCCTCGTGCTTCCGGGCCTGGACGGCCGGGAGGTGGTAGGACGGCTCCGGGTCTTCGACGAGGATCTCGTCAGCGCCGTGAACGTCGCGATCCACCTGCTCCAGGCGCCGGAGTCCCTCGCCTGGCTGCTGGAGGCGGCGGGCGGCGTCGCCCTGGAGCGGTGCGGGGCGATCCTCGATGAGCGGACGATGGAGACGACGGAGACAACGGCGGCGGAGTAGGGCCGTTCCCGGCTACCGGCAGGCCGAGGCCTGCCGGTAGCTCTTTTCCGGATCAGGCAGAGCCCTTCCGCGCCTTTAGACGGTTGGATTGTCTCCACGTACGAGGACTGCTGCGGTCAGTGGCACCGCTGCGAGGGTGCGGCGCCGGCGGTGACGGATCTACTTCAACCTAGAAGCTTGGACTGTGGGCGCCCCGCAGTTTAGCTCGCCCAACAGTTGGTGACCATGGTGTTCGCCGGTTTAACAGGGGTTCCACCACCACAAAAGCAAGTAAGTGTGTCGGTGCCGCCTGTGTTATAGGTTGTACACATTATCGTGTCGGCGCCCGCAATGTCTTTCATGGATCTGCCGTCGAGACCCCTCAGGGTCTCCCTCGTCAACCCCAGCTTCTTTACCGTCTTCTTCATAGTCGGCTCCTTAGTAGGTACCCGTCGAACCAGTGCCCGCACCCGCCCTACCTCCTTGGGGGTCGGAAACCGCCCTCGACAACCGGCACAATAGCATATTTCTAACAGCGAATAGTCCGCTCCTCCGGGTCCATTCAACCGCCCGCCGGCTGTGCCGCCCGCGACATCTGGAGGCGAGCCGCGCAGCGGCCGCAAGAGCCGCCACGCTCCGCCTAGCGGTCCAACATTTGCATTTGATTCTTTGCTGTCCGAAGGCGCTGGAGCCTTCGGCCGAGAAGGAGGCACGACCATGAAACTCAAGAGAAGGATTGTACAGACCGGGTACATGGGTAACAGATTGGACCGGGTACATGGGTAACACTCAGAAGCCCTTCTACTACATAGATTTACGCTCCCCGGGCAGGTTGAAGAAGTGGCCTGTGGAAGCTGCGGAAAGCTGATATCTTTCAAAGACTTAGGTCACCTTTCCGCAGCTCCCACAGGCCCGACGGCGACGGGCTCAAGGACCGCAGGAGACCGGCAGAACAGGCTTTCTGAGTGTCACCCATGTACCCGGTCTGAAGTGTTACCTAGGTCCCCGGCTGTACACTCCCGTCACCTCGATGCCATCCCGGAGCTTCGGACTCGATCCCTTGGAGCTGGACGCAATCCGGAGCGCTCGGAAAGCTTCCCGGGACTCGGGAATCCATCCGCTTGAATGGGACCGCGATCCGGAGCGCTCGGACTCCGTCCGGATGAGCTGGACGCGATCCATGGCGTTCGGGAGCTTCCCGGGCCGTCCGGATGGTATCCGAGCGACTCGGACGCCATCCCGAGCGTTCGGGAAATGTCCCGGGGCTTCCGGATTCCATCCGCGGCGTTCGGACGAGATCCTGGACGTCCGGGCGAGACCGCAGCGTCCAAAACCCCCCTCCTGGCCTCCCCCGCTCCCTACCGTCCACCCTTCCAGGGGGGAGGCACCACCGCCCCCTTGCGCCACAAGTCAACGCGTAGGGGGACGACTGCCTCTTACAATCGCCGCGAGAGGAGGACGACCGTGCCCGATGAAACCGACGCGAGCGACGTGATCGGCCTGATCCCCGCGGCGGGGCGGGCCGAGCGGCTGGGGCCGCTGCCGTGCAGCAAGGAGCTGCTTCCCGTGGGATTCCGCGAGACCCCCGGCGGGCCGGCGCCGAAGGTGGCGAGCCATTACCTGCTGGAGCGCTTCCGGGCGGCCGGGATCCAGCGCGTCTTCATGGTGGTCCACGAGGCCAAGACGGACGTTCCCCGTTATCTGAAGACGGGCGAGTTGGCGGACGTCTCCCTCGCCTACGTGGTGATCCCCGGCTCAGGGAGCGTCCCCGAGACCCTGGACCGGGCCTGGCTGTTCCTCCAGGACGCCCGCGTCGCCCTCGGTTTCCCGGACATCCTTTTCGAGCCCGTTGATGCCTACGCGCGGCTGATCGAGCGCCAGGAGGCCACGGGCGCCGACCTCGTCCTGGGACTGTTCCCGACGGAGCGGCACCGCACCACCGACATGGTCGAGCTGGCGCCGGACGGCCGGGTGCGCCGGATCGAGGTCCGCCCGGAGACCACGGCCCTGCGCTACAACTGGCTGATCGCCGTCTGGGGGCCCGCCTTTACCCGGCATCTCCACGAGACCGTGCGTTCAGCCCCGTCGTCCGACCGGGAGCTCCAGATCGGCGCCGTGGTGCAGGCCGCCGTCGAGGCGGGGCTGCACGTCCAGGGGGTAGAATTCCCCGAAGGGAGCTTCCGGGACATCGGCACCCCGGGGGACCTGGCCGCGGCGATGCGGGAGGGGGCTGGGCTCGGGCTCTGAGGATCCTCAGGAGCTGGCGTCGAGGTCGAGCAGCATCTCGACCTCGCGGGCGAGCTGGGGGAGATGGCTCTCGAGGGCGCTCCAGACGGCGCCATGGGAGGGGGCGGTCGCCTGGATCAGGACCTCGCGCAGCTCCACGATGTGGGGGGCGTCGGGCAGGGCCGAGGCCAGCTCGGGGAAGGCCTGCAGCATCCTCGGCAGAGCCGCGCCGAGGATCTCGAACTGCCTCTCGACGGCCGAGTAGGTCCGGGCGTCGTCCCGGTACTCGTCGAAGGTCAGCCCCATGGTGAACTCCTGGATCAGGCTGCAGGCTTGCTGGATGTCGAACAGGTGCTCGTGGAAATCGGGTTGGCTCATAGAGGTGGGAGGATATCCGATGCCGGGCCGTTCTCCCCAGGTCTGATACCATTCGCCGCCGCTCCGGCACCGCCGGGGACTGACCTCCACATGAAGAAGCAGCCCAAGATCCGCCTCGCCGTGGTCGGCTGCGGCGCCGTCGCCGCCATCCACCACCTGCCGGCCATCGCCGCCTCGGACCTCGTCGAGGCCGCCGTGCTCGTGGACGCGGACGAGAAGCGCGCCCGGACGCTCGCCGAGCGCTGGGGCGTCCCCACGGTGCTCACCGACTATCGCGAGGCCGTGGGGCGGGTGGATGCCGCCGTGGTCGCCGTGCCCAACCACCTGCACGCGCCGGTGGCCGGCGACCTGCTGCGGCGCGGCGTCCACGTGCTGGTGGAGAAGCCGATGGCCCTCACCGGCGCCGAGTGCGGCGCGATGATCGAAGCCGCCGAGGCCGGCCGGGCCGTCCTCGCGGTGGGGCTCGAGTTCCGGTTCTTCGACTCCACCCGGTTCGTCCGCGACCTGCTGGCCAGTGAGGTCATCGGCCCGCTCCGGCGCTTCGAGCTGCGCCAGGGGGTGAGCTCCCGCTGGCCGTTCGCCACCGACTTCCTGCTGCGCAAGGAGATGTCGGGCGGCGGCGTGCTGATGGACTTCGGCGTCCACGTGCTCGACCTCCTGCTCGCCTGGCTCGGCGACTGGGAGAGCGTGCGCTACCGCGACGACGCCATGGGCGGCGTCGAGTCGGACTGCGAGATCGAGCTGACGATGCGCTCGGGCCTGACCGGATTCGTCGAGATCAGCCGCACCCGCAACCTCGCCAACACCTGCCGCTTCGAGGGGGAGAAGGGGACGCTCGAGGTGGGGATCTGGGACCCGGACCCCGAGATCGCCCTGCGGCTCGACGGCCAGGAGATGCTCCTCTCCGGCCGCGCCCGCGCCCGGGGGACAACCGGCAGGGCGAAGGGAGGAGGCCTCGAGTTCGGCAGCTCCTTCGTCCGCCAGGTCGACGACTTCGCCGCCGCGATCCGCGAGGGGAGGGAGCCGCGGGTCTCCGGCCGCGAGGGGCGGCGCTCCATGGACCTCATCGACGCTTGCTACGCTGTCCGCGAGCCGCTGGAGCTCCCCTGGATGAATCCGCCGCAGCTCCTGGAGGCCGGAGCGTGAGCCTGCTGCAGGGGAAGCGGGTTCTGGTCACCGGCGCCGGCGGCTTCATCGGCGGCCGGCTGGTGGAGCGGCTCGTCCTGGAGCAGGGCGCCGAGGTGCGCGCCCTGGTGCGGAGCGTCGCCGGCGCCGTCCGCGTCGCCCGCTTTCCCGTCACCGTCCTGCGCGGCGACGTCACCGACGCCGGTGCCCTGGCCGAGGCGGCCCGGGACTGCGACGCCATCTTCCACTGCGCCTACGGGACGTCGGGCAGCCAGAAGCACCGCTCGTGGGTCAACCGCGAGGGGACGCGCCGCATCCTGGATGCCGCGGCCGCCGCCAAGGTCCGCCGGGTGGTCTACCTGAGCACCCTCATGGTCTACGGCAAGACCGCCGACGGCGACCTCGACGAGACCGCGCCAAGGCGCCGCTTCGGCAACGAGTACTCGGACTCCAAGCTCGACGCCGAGGAGACCGCCCTGGGGTACGCCCGCGCCGGCAAGGTGCCGGTCACCGTCCTCCAGCCCACCGCTGTCTACGGCCCCTACGGCGGCGTCTGGACCGAGACGGTGCTGCGGACGCTGGAGAGCGGCCGGGTGATCCTGATCGACGGCGGCCGGGGGCTCTGCAATCACGTCTACGTGGACGACCTGGTGAGCGCCATGCTGCTCGCCGCGGTGCGCGACGAGGCGGTGGGGGAGGCCTTCCTGGTCTCCGCCGAGGAGCCGGTGACCTGGACCGAGATGTACGGCCGCTTCGAGCGCATGCTGGAAGGGGAGTCCCGGACGGTCTCGATGACCCAGGAGGAGGCGCGGGCGCACTGGAAGCAGTCCCAGCGCGAGCACCCCCGCGCCCTCGGCGAGCTGCTGCGGGCGGTCAAGGGGGACCGCGCCTTCCGCGACCGGCTGATGCGGACGCGCGAGCTCCTCACCCTCCGCGAGCTGGCGAGCAACACCCTCCCCGAGGCCTGGCAGCAGCGGATCAAGGGTCGCCTCGGCATGGGGAGCGCCCCGGCGCCGGTGGCGCGCCCGAGCGGCGATCTGCCCATCCACCCGCTGAGCCCGTTGATGATCGGCTTCTTCAGCACCAGGTCCCGGGTGCGGATCGACAAGGCGAAGCGCCTCCTGGGCTTCCGTCCCGCCTTCGACTTCGAGGCCGGCATGGACCTGACCGAGCGGTGGGCGCGATGGGCGAACCTGGTGCCCTGACGCCGAGCCCCGAGCCCGGGGCTCCTTCCACCGAGCAGCGGGTCCTGCGCTCGACCCTGGCCGGCTACTCGATCCAGCTCGCGCGGCTGCTGGTCACCTTCGGCGCCAAGCTCCTCCTGGCGCGGCTCATCCTCCCCGAGGGGCACGGCCTCTACGAGCTGGCGCTGCGCATCGTCACCATCGCCTCGGCGTTCCGCGACCTGGGGCTGCCGTACCACCTGGTGCGCGACGCCCGCCGGCCGTACGGCACCGTCCTCGCGGTCACCACCTTCCTCGGCGGGCTCATCACCGTCGGGCTGATCGTGGCGGCGCCGGCGACGTCGGTGCTCACCCCCGAGCTGCCGGCGGTGCTGCGGGTGATGGCCTTCTGGGTGCTGCTCGACGGCCTCGCGGTCGTCCCCCGCGCCTTCTTCGAGCGCGAGCTGTCCATCGGCCGGCTGATCGGCCCCGAGGTCTGGCGCGGCGTGATCATCGCGGCCGTCTCCCTGAGCCTCGCCTGGCTCGGCTGGGGCGTCTGGAGCTTCGTCATCGCCGACTTGGCGGGCGCTCTCCTGCTGGCGGTCTGGAGCTGGTCGCGGACGTGGGGGAGGATTCCGCTCAAGCCCGACCTCCACCTGGTTCCGGACCTGATCCGCCGCAGCTCCTGGCTCTTCTTCATCTGGGTCGTGATCCAGCTCGTCACCTACGTCGACATCTTCATCATCGAGGTGTTCGGCAATACCGAGCAGGTGGGGCTCTACTCGAACTCCTACCGCATCGCCTTCCTGGTGGCGACCCTGGTCTATCCGCGGGCGCTCTTCCCGACATTGGTCGAGTACCTGGGGGACCCGCCGCGCTTCTTCGACTCCTTCCGGCTCAGCACCCTCCAGCTCCTCGGCTTCCAGGTGCTGGGGAGCTATTTCCTGCTGTTCAACGCCGCCACCTCGATCCGCATCCTGCTGGGGGAGGGTTGGGAAGGGGCGGTCCCCATGCTCCAGGTGATCGCCTTCATCCCGTTCTTCGATCAGTTCACGATTCTCGGCGGCGAGATGCTCAAGGCGCGGCACGAGGACCGGGCCTGGCTCTGGGCCGTGGCGCTCAACCTGGTCTCGCTGGTGGTGCTGGGAGTGATCTTCACCCAGCGCTGGGGGGCGGTGGGGATGGGGGCGGCCAACTATTTACTGGTGGGGAACCTGCTCATGGGCTGGTGGATCTGGCGGGTCTTCCGGAGCCGGTTCTGGACGATCCTGGCGGACCTCGCCCAGCTCTATCTCATCCCCCTGCCGTTCTTCGCCGCCGCGGCCTGGCTGTTCCCCGAAGGCTCGTGGGCGCGTTTCGCCGCTTCCATCGGAGCGGCGGCCCTGGCCACCAGCGCGCTGGCGGCCAGGTACCACCGGGTGTTCCGCGCCTTCTTCGGGCGGCGCGGGCAGGCGTGATCAGTAAGGCACCAGCTCCACCTTCAGATTGAGGTACTGCCAGCCGAAGCTCGCCACCTCCGGGCCTTCATGGGCCTGGAAGTTGTAGTGCCCGAACTCGGCCCGGAGCTTGTTGGGCTCGACAAAGAGCGACCGGTTGTTGGCCGTGCCGTCCATCCTCATGTTCACGATCGGGTTGCCGTTGTGGGTGACCACCGCGGTCACGTTGGCGTTCTGCGCGTCGTAGATATACCGCAGGTGATACGTCTGCCCCTGGATCAGATCGGCGCCCTGCTCGCCCACCGTCTGGGTACGCGTCGGCATGTCCACGTTCTGGTTCATCTTGATCGTGTTCTTGCCGGAGAACGCGTTCACGTTGACGACGGAGTTGCTGCGAAACTCGTTCGCGCCCACGTTGCGGTGGATCCAGATGATGTTGTGATTGGCCGGGGTGCGGATGCGGTTCCAGGGGCCGGGGATGAAGTCCACGTCCACGATCATGCGGCGCAGCCCCATGGCGCGCGGCACCGGGATGTCCACGATCCCCTTCTGATTAGTCTGGGTGACCGTGTGGATGAGGCCGGACTTCGTGAAGACCAGGCCGCCGGAGCTGCCGGGCTCGTTGGTGTCCGGCTGCTCGCCCGGCGCCGTCAGGGTCGAGGCGCCGCCGCTCGACGGCACCAGGAAGAGATATTGCGAGTTGCTCGCCTTGAACACCGAGGCGAAGGCGAAGAACTGCTGATTGCAGGAGACCTCGGCGCGCGCGTCCTTGGCGCCCGGCTCGTTGAGGAGCGCCAGGGCGTCCGTGTAATAACGGAGCGAGAGCGGCGGCACGCTGACGATGCTCGTGCCGGCAACCTGTGTGCCGTTGGCGCGGACGACCTTGATCTGGCACTGGGAGGTGGTCTTGCCGAGGTTGACCACCGCCAGTCCGGTGTGGTCCCCCTTCGCCGCGTCACGCTCCAGGCCGACCAGGTAGGCCCACTGGCCGCCGGCCAGCGCGTTGTCCGACGAGATCACCGGCAGGGTGGCGTAGGAGATCGCGTTGGCGTTGATGTGGGCGCTGGTCAGCCGCGCCTCGATCAGGAACCTGGAGGTGCTGGTGACCTCTAGCAGCCCCACCTTGCCGGAGCCGCTGAGCCCATTCAGCACCGAGGTCTTGCCGGCCTGGACGTTGGCCTGCTGCGGCTTGGCGGTGCGCTTGGTGCCGTCCGAGTCGGCGGCGAGGAACAGGGTGGAGAAGGCGCGGTCGGCGGTGCCCGAGTTGGAGACCCATACCTCCGTCGTGTGGCTGCTGCCGTTCGTCCCGTCCTGGTCGACCACGGGGACGTAGACCGTGCCCGCGAAGGCGGGGGCGGCGAGCACCAGGGCGGAGACGGCGAGACTGCACAGAACCTTCCTCTTCATCCATCGACCTCCTGTTCAGACGACGGCTGCGGCACAGCGGGTACAGAGATTGTAGAGGAGATGGTACCTATGCAGGACCTTCGATGCAAGCGCGGCGGCGGGGCCGGCGAGGAGAAATGTGCACGAAGAGAATCTCTTTTGCACAACAGGGGTTGCATCCGCAGCTTTCAAGCCCTACTATAACCCCACGTCGCAGGCCACGTAGCTTGTTAGGCAACAAGAAGGGTAGCAAACCGTCTAGGAGGGTTCCACCGATGAAGAAGGCATTCGTCCACGCGACACTGTGCGCACTCGCCATGGCCGTACCGGCCGCCGCCTCTGAAAGGGTTTTCGTTCCGGCTCTGGGCACCCTGTCCGAAGACGGCAGCGCCCTGGCCACCAAGGTGTGGGTCACCGACGCGGAAGGCAAAGGCATGCTGCGGCCCGCCGCGGCTCGGGAGGAGGCGGGGCTGATCGCCCTCGAAGCCGACGAGACGCAGGACGTGAGCGCCTGGATGGTGGGAGGCGCCAAGGTCGCCGCCGAGGTTCCGGTCTTCACCGACCGCGAGGCCTACTCCGCCGGGGTCGACGTGCTGCTCGCCGACCTGCCGAGCCCCAAGTCCATGACGCGCCTCTTCGTCGGCGCCGCCAACCTGTCCGACCATGTCGCCTCCTGCGTCGCCACCCTCTACCGTCCCAATGGCAACCTCCTCGCCGAGATCCCCTTCGAGGTGGCTCCCGAGTCGTTCACCCATGAGGATGCCTTCACCCGCACCGGCAAGGCCCGCGTCGGCGAGGTCCGCGTCACCTGCGACCAGACCTTCTACCCGGTCGGCGCCGCCACCGAGAACGACAAGCCGCAGGTGGTCTTCGCCAAGGCCTTCGGCCCGAACGGCCCCTGCAACTACAACGTGATGCTCACCCGCCAGCCGGCCACCGGCTTCTACACCGCGGCGAGCCAGGCCGGCACCTTCCACGACGCGACCCGCAACAATCCCAAGGGGATCATCTGCGTCAAGGTGCCGCAGGAGCTGCGCCTCGCCAAGGCCATCTTCGAGTGGGACGTCAAGGTCGGCCCCTGGAGCTCGAAGAACAAGGCCGGCATGCACAACGTCGCCTACTACTTCCTGGAGCGCTACCGTAGCGGCGTGGTGGGCAACATCAACGCCGCCGGCGGCAAGAAGAGGCTGGTCAAGTTCATGCAGAACGTCGGCATGCCGCGCAAGCAGAACACCAACGCCAAGGCCGGCTACGAGCTGAAAGAGGGCCTGACCTACCACTTCACCTACGTCTTCGACGCCGCCAACAAGACCGCGACCCTCCAGGTGTTCCTCAACGGCACCGAGGTCACCCGGATGTTCAAGGACGTCAAGCCCGGTGGACAGCAGCTCGTCCTCAAGCCGTACGCCAAGGAAGGCCTCGCGATGGTGGCCGAGTTCGGCAACTTCAACAACCAGCACGATCCCGAGGTGCCCTCCTGGGGCTGGGACTTCGCCAACTGGAAGATGACCGCCATCCCGAAGTAAGCCGCGCCGCGAGGCTTGGCTCCGAGACGAAGGCCGCGGCTGCCCGCCGCGGCCTTTTCTCTTTTTCATCCGCTACCATGTGCGCCGCATGAGGAGAGGTTCTTTGCCTGGACGGGCTGGTTTCGTGGCGGGGGTGCTGCTGGGCTGCACCCTGTGGGCCGGCCTGTGGGCCGCTTCGGGAAGGGCTCCGTCCGCCACCGCCTCCCCGCCGGAGAGCCCGGTCCGCCAGGCGGCGCCCGCCAGGCCGGCGACGGTGCCCTGGGACCCGCCGGGCGAGGGCTTCATCGTCTGGGAGTCGAACCGCTCCGGCCGCTGGCGCCTCTGGACCCGGCGCCTCGACGGCACGGGGCTGCGGCAGCTCACCCCGGAGGCCCCGGAGGCCCCTGAGGATAGCGACCGCCCGCACTGCTGCGCCCACGTCTCGCCCGACGGCCGCTGGATCTCCTATCTGAGCCTGGAGCCGGGGCCCGAGCGCTATCCCGAGGGGCGGCCCGAGACCGGCGTCCTGCGCCTCATCCGCCCTGACGGCTCCGGCAATCGGGTGCTGGCGCCCGCCGCCCGCGCCTATGGGGAGCACCGCGCCGCCGTCTGGCACGGTCCCGGAGCCCTGGTCTATATCGACGGCGAGGGTCACACCGTCCGCCTGGACGTGGCGACGGGAAAGAGCGAGCGCCTCACCACGGCGCCGCACCCCATGTCCGGCTGGCTGATCAATCCCGGCCTGACGCACGCGGTGGCGGGCGTGCCCACCTTTTCCCCCTATGACCCGGAGCGGCGCAAGGTGACAGAGCTCCAGGCCCTCGGCGGCTGCCAGGCCTACTTCACCCAGGACGGCCGCTGGGGCTACTGGATCGCCGGCGCCGGCGGGCCGATCCACAAGATGGACCTGCGGAGCCGCTCGGTCTCGGTGCTCTTCGGCAAGAACGACGAGCGGATGCCCGGCGGCCAGGGCTACCTCTACTTCCCCATGCTGTCGGCGGACCGGCGCCTCCTGGCCTTCGGCGCCTCGGCGGGCGAGCACGACCACTTCACGGCCGACTACGACATCTATGTGACCGAGGTGGACCCGGAGCGTCTGGAGGTGCTCGGGCCCGTGGTCCAGGTCGCCCCGCACCCCGCCACCGACCGCTTCCCGGACGTCTACCTGGCGCCCGTCCCCCTGGGCGTGCACACCGGCGAGGCCCCCTTCACGGTCCGCCTCACAGCCCCTGTTCAGGGGGATTGGAACCTGGGCGACGGCTCGCAGGCACAGGGCGCTGCCGTGGAGCACACCTGGACGCGCCCCGGCTCCTACCGGGTGGTGGTCCGCTCGGGGCAGCAGGCTCTGGAGGGGCGGGTGAGGGTGACGGCGCCGCGCCCCCCGGAAGTGGAGGGGGTGACCGTGCGCGAGCGCCGGCTCGTGGTGGTGCGCTTCGACGAGCCGGTGGAGACCGGAGGCCTGCGCGCCACCCTGGCCTCGGGACGAGAGGTCCGGGGGGCCCGTCTGGAAGGGGGCGGCCGGGAGCTGGTGATCGAGCTGGCGGCGCCGCTGACCTCTCCGGACACGCTGCGCCTCGACGGCATCACCGACCGGGCGGGGCGGCCCAACCCCATGCCCGCGCGGGAGATCGCCCTGGCCCCCGATGTCTGGCCGGTGGACCGCGACGGCCTCCTCTTCCTTTGGGAGAACGCCGGCGCTCCCAACCGCGTCTTCGATCCCCTGCAGAACGTGGAGCGGAGCTTCCCGGTGGAGAGCCGGGGGGAGGCCCGGATCGACGCCCACCAGCGCATGGACCTGGGGGCGGGCGCCTTCGTCGCGGCCAACGAAGCCTCCGAAGCCGTGGTGGAGGGGGCGCGGCGCGCCAATCAGCTCACTCTGGAGGTCACCCTCGAGCCGCGGCGGCGCGCCCAGAACGCGCCGATCGTCTCGCTCGCCGGAGCCGGCGCGCAGAAGACCAACCTGGTGCTGGCCCAGGCGGGGGAGGAGCTGGTGCTCCGCTTCGGCATCTCCCAGCACGGCTTCGTAGAGAAGGAGTACCGGCTGGGCCGGGTCGCCCCGGGCCGCTCCACCCACCTGGTGGTGAGCTACCGGCCCGGCCTCCTCGCCGCCTACCGGGACGGCGAGCGGGTGGTGGAGACCGATCTCCAGGGGGACTTCTTCCGGTGGCGCCCCCGGCCGCTGGTCTTCGGTGCCGATACCCGGAGTGAAAACCCGTGGAGCGGTTTCCTGGAGGGGATCGCCTTCTACGGGCGGGCTTTCGGGCCCGAGGAGTCGCGGGAGAGCGCTCGCCGCTCGCTGGAGAGAGCCGGGAAGCGGCCGGAGGTCCCCGCCGTCCGTATCCGAGGGCGGCTCCTGGCCCGCTCGCGCATCCCGACCCTGCAGGACATCTCCCCCTACCGGGAGGCGCTGGCGGTCTACGAGTACCGGGTGGAGGAGGTGATCGCGGGAGCTGCGCCGCCGGTCTCCCCGGGCAATGTCGTGCGGGTGGCCCACTGGGTGATCCTGGACGGCCGGACGCTGGACACCGCCCGCCGCCGCGAAGGGGAAACGTTCGAGATCCTCCTCACCCCCTTCGCCCGCAACCCGCAGCTCGAGAGCATCTTCCTCTCGGACACCCTGCCGGCGGACCGGACGCGGGTCCTCCAGTTCGACGCGGGGCGCTGATCCATGGTCTTCAGCTCCCACCTGTTCGTCTTCTACTTCCTGCCGGTGGTGCTGCTGCTCTACTACGTCCTGCCGTCCCGCACCCGGCACTGGACGCTGACCCTGTCCAGCTACGTCTTCTACGGGTGGGCGAATCCCTACTTCGTCCTCCTGATGCTGGTCTCCACCCTGATCGATTACTTCGCCGGCCTGGCGATCGCCCATGGCGGACGGATGAGCCTGCGCCAGCCGGCGGAGCTCCTCACGCCGGGAGGCCCCCGCAACCGGGCGCAGCGGATCGCGCTGATCGTTTCGATCTGCGGCAACCTCGGACTGCTCGGATTCTTCAAGTATTTCAACTTCGCGGCCGACAACTACAACGCCCTGGTGGGGGCGTTGGGGATCTCCCAACTCGCATGGGAGGAGACGCTGCGGGTCACCCTGCCGCTGGGGATCAGCTTCTATACCTTTCAATCCATGAGCTACACCATTGACGTCTACCGGGGGGAGGCGCGGGCGCTCCGCAGCCTGCTCGACTTCGCCTGCTACGTGTCGATGTTCCCGCAGCTCGTGGCCGGGCCGATCGTCCGCTTTTCCGAGGTGGCCGATCAGCTCCAGAGCCGTACCCACACACTGGAGAAGCTCGCCCGCGGCTGCTCGATGTTCTGTCTGGGCATGGCCAAGAAGGTGCTGCTGGCGAACCCCTGCGGCCAGGTGGCGGACGCGGCCTTCGAAGCCGGCTCGCTCGCCGCGCCGGACGCCTGGTTCGGGGTGGCGGCCTACGCCTTCCAGATCTATTTCGATTTCAGCGGCTACTCGGACATGGCGATCGGCTTGGGGCTGATGCTGGGCTTCATGTTCCCGAAGAACTTCGATTCACCCTACCGGGCCGAATCGGTCACCGATTTCTGGCGGCGCTGGCACATCTCGCTCTCCACCTGGCTGCGGGACTACCTTTACATCCCGCTGGGAGGGAACCGCCGCGGTGTGCGGCGCACGTACGTCAACCTCCTGCTGGTGATGCTCCTGGGAGGGCTGTGGCACGGCGCCTCGTGGAACTTCCTTCTCTGGGGCGGCTTCCACGGCGCGATGCTGGCGGGGGAGCGGGCGGCTGGTGGAAGCCTCTATCGCTGGCTGCCGCGGCCGTTGCGGATGGCGGCCACCTTCGTTCTCGTGCTCCTCTCCTGGGTGCTGTTCCGGGCCCGCGATCTCCCCCATGCCATGGGCTACTATCAGGCCCTGTTCAGCGCCGCGCCGCTCCAGGAGGGGGCGGCCCTGCTGGGTGGCATCCTGTACCAGCCCTATTTCCTGCTCTGCGTCGCCCTCGCCGGTCTCATCGCTTGGCTGGCGCCGCAGGCCTGGGACTGGACCCGCCGCCTCACCTGGGTGCGGGCCTCCGCCTGCGCCGGCCTCTTCCTGGCGGCGCTCCTGGCGATGGAGACGCAGGGCTACAACCCGTTCATCTACTTCATATTCTGATGCAGACCGATCCGCCCCCGGCCCCCGTTCCCTATCTGCACCGCGAGGTCCAGGCCCGCGAGGAGCTGGGCCACACGGCCGTGAGCCCCACCGTGGCCGGGCTCCTGGCCGGCCTCTTCCTGGGGCTGGTGGTCGGGGTGCCGGCGCTCCAGCTCACCGGCGGCTGGGCCGGGGGCAACCCGTTCCGCCAGCTCGCGGAGAGTCTGCCGGGGGCGATGGAGGCGTCCCGGCAGGAGGGCCTCTGGTCTGCCAACCGGACTCTTCTCGCCTCCATGAACCGTTTCGAGGACCGCCTGGAAGAGGAGTCCTGGGTGGTGGAGCGGCTGCTGCCGCCGGTGCAGGGGGTGCTCACCGGCGTCCTGGGCGTCGGCAACCAGCAGGTCTATACCGGACGGGACGGCTGGCTCTTCTACCGGCCGGCCGTGGACTCTCTCACCGGACCAGGCTTCCTGGGGAGCGGCGTGCTGGCGGCGCGGCGGGCGGGAGGCGACGCCTGGGAGGCGCCGGTCGAGCCCGATCCGCTCCCCGCGCTCCTCGGCCTGGCCCGTGACCTGGAGCGGCGCGGCATCCGCCTCCTCGTGCTGCCCGTGCCGGTGAAGGCGGCGATCCATCCCGAGCGGCTGACGCGCCGTCCGGCCCGGCCGCCGCTCCGGAATCCCTCCTTCGGCGAGCTCGTCCGCTCGCTGGAAGCGGCGGGTATCGAGGTGCTGGACCTCGGACCCCTCCTGACGGAGGCGGCCCGGCGCGAGGGGCGGCCTCAGTATCTCGCCACGGACACCCACTGGGCCCCCGGGGGCATGGACGCCGCCGCCCGCGCCGTGGCCGGCTGGGTCGAGCGCCGCCTGCCGCCCGGCCGCACCCGGGCCTACCGGAGCGAGGAGCGGACGGTCCGGGGGATCGGCGACATCGCCCGCATGCTGCGCCTCCCGGCGGGGCAGCGGCTCTATCCGCCGCAGGACGTGACCGTCACCCGTGTATCCGAGCCCGACGGCTCCCCCTGGCGCTCCGATCTGGAAGCGGAGATCCTCCTCCTGGGGGACAGCTTCACGAACGTCTTCTCGCAGCCGGACCTGGGCTGGGGGAGTGGGGCCGGCTTCGCGGAGCAGCTCAGCCTCCGGTTACAGCGGCCGATCGATCGCATCGCCGTCAATGCCGGAGGCGCCCACGCCAGCCGGCAGTCCCTGACCAGGGCCCTCGCCGCGGGAGAAGACCGGCTGGCCGGCAAGCGGCTGGTGATCTATGAATTTTCCGCCCGCGAGCTGGCGGTGGGGGACTGGCGCCGTCTCGGCCTCGCCCCGGGAGGGGACTAGACATGGCTGGACCGCGAAGCCTCGGCCGCCGGGCGTTCAAGCTCTTTTACATCACCTATTACAAGCTCCTCTACGGCCGCCGCTTTCCCTTGGCGGACCGTGCCGAGCGTTGGGTGCGGGACTGGGAGCAGGAGACCGGCCGCGGCGACACCCCGGCTTCCAAGGACACCTGGGAGGAGCAGTATCAGAAAGGTGGCTGGGAGTTCATGCGCCGGCTGGACGAGCTGCCCCGCTACAGCGTCCTCGCCGGCTACCTCCGGCATCTGAAACCGGGCGGCTCGGTGCTGGACGTGGGCAGCGGCGAGGGCATCCTGAGGGACGAGATGCGCGTCCACGGCTACGCCCGCTGGGTCGGCGTAGACATCTCCGAGACCGCCGTGGCGAGGGCCCGTGAGGTCCCGGACGACCGTGCCACTTTCCTGGCCGCCAACGCCGAGGAGTACCGGCCGGCCGGCCGCGATGACCGCTTTGACGCCGTGGTCTTCAACGAATGTGTCTATTATTTCGAAGACCCACTCGGCACCGTGGAGCGCTACCGCGGCTTCCTCGAGCCCGGCGGTGTGATCCTGGTTTCCATGTTCCGTTCCCGCCGCGCCGACGTGATCCGTGACCGCTTGAAAGCCGCCCTCCCGCTCCGCGAGGAGGTGGAGCTGCGGCACCGCAAGGGAACCTGGGTGGTGAGCGTGTTCGGTGGGTAGGGGTGCTCTCCTCCGGGTGCTAGCATGAGCGGCCATGAGGCGAGTCTTACCTGCCCTGTTGTCCCTGTTTCTCATCGGTTCCCTGGCGTGGGCTCAGGCGCCGACGTCGAACGTGCTCTATCGTGTCCTCCGGATCAGGACCGCCACCGAGACGGGGTCCGCCTTTTCCATCGAGATCGACGGCAGGCAGTACCTCATCACGGCGCGGCACGTGCTGCGGGGCTTCGGAGCCGAGGGGGACGTCGATCTCTGGATCGAGGGGAGATGGACCCGGGCCCACGCCCGCGCGATCTATCCGCGCAAGGAGGTGGTGGACATGGCGGCTCTCGACTTCGGCCGGCCGGTCACCGTCACCTTTCCTCTCGAGGCCTCCTCTGGTGGGCTCACGCTGGGCCAGCAGGCCTACTTCCTTGGCTATCCCTACGGCTTGAGCTCGGACGCCTCCTCCGTGCCGCCGGGGTTCGGCGAGATCCCGTTCCTCAAGTCCGGGATCGTCTCGGCGATGGACTACAGGGATCCCGAGGCCAACGTGCTCTACCTGGACGGTCACAACAATCCAGGCTTCTCCGGCGGCCCGATCGTGTTCTGGCACTCCGGGAGCCGCAGGTTCCGGGTGGCCGGGGTCGTGCGCGGATACCGGAACGAGGCGCTGCCGGTGCTCAAAAGGAAGGATCTGAACGACCCGGACGCCAAGGCCCACAACGATCTCTATACGAAGGCCAACTCGGGGATCGTCGTGGGCTACGACATCCGGCACATCATCGAAGCGATCCGCGGCGCCAACCCCCGGATTCTCCCGCCGGGCGGTTGATCCGGCGGCTGGTTCACTGACGAGAGGAGCCGCGCATGGAGAAAAGGCCGAGCCTGGGGAACCTCTGGAAGGTGGTGGTCACGGTCCTCACCGTGGCGACCACGCTCATGGCGCTCTACGTCCAGCTCTTCGAGCGGAGGTCGAGGCAGGAGGAGGACCGGCTCGCCGCCGTCCGGCTGGAGGCGGCGCTCGCCGAATCCCGGGCCAGGCTCAAGACCGAGATCCTTGCCGAGCTGCGGGCCGAGCTGGCCCGGGCCGCGGCCGAGCAGCCGGACGGCCAGCCACGCCCCGATACGGTCCTCCGCCGGCCGGAGTCCGACGGCAACGGCCCGCTGCAACAGGCGCCTCTGGGGTTACCCTCCGGACGGTCGAGCGAGCGCCTCGATTCCCTGGCGCGGCAGATGGAGGACTCTGACCGGGCTCTCCGGCAGGATCTCGAAGAGCTGCGGGCCGCGAGCCGGCGCGAAGCGGAGATCTCCTCCAGGGCGACGAGCCTCATCCTCCTCGCTCTGGTCCTGCTGGCCGCCCACCTCCTCGTCTCCCTCTGGCGGCCACGGCAGCGCGGGCAGGGAACGGCTCCCCGCCCTGAGGGATGAAGTTGAAGGGGCTCCCGTCCCAGCGGCGGAACCGGAGGGGCCCTCACCCGCCCAGCCGCACCACCGTCACCCGTCCCCTCCCTCCGGAGCTCGGGGAGGACATCAGGATCTCGGACCGGCCATCGCCGTCCAGGTCTTCGAGGCGGGGAGCGCCCAGGTTGGTGGGGCGGCTGGAGGTCATGTTCGCACCCTCGCCGCCGACCCCGAGGGCGACGGTGACCATCTCCCTCTCCCCGCTGACCCCGATGGCCGGCCGGGAGCGGCGGTCCAGGAGCTCCCGGCGGGGCTCGCGGGTGCCGGCGAAGACGCGGAGGCCGGACTTCGCCACGGCCACCAGGTCGGCCACGCCGTCGCCCGTGACGTCCCCACTGTAGATCCAGGAACGCGAGTCGAGATTGCTCAGCTTCTGGCGCCGGGGGCGCTCGAAGCGGCCGTCTCCCTGGCCGAAAAAGGTATCGATCACCAGATCGCCGCCGCCCATGCCCTCGGGCTGGATGACCACCAGGTCCTGCTTGCCGTCTCCATCCAGGTCGCGGAGGACCGGGTCCACCTGGAACCAGCGGTTGCTCTCGGTTTCGAAGGCGAGCGACGGCGGCTGGCCCGCGCGGCTGCGGTCGGCGTTCAACGGGAACAGCCGGAAACGCTGCTTGGCAAAGATACCGACCTTCTCCGCGTCGGAGGTCATCACGATCAGCGCCGGCCGCCCGTCGAGGGTGACGTAGCGGAAGCTGTCCACGTCCTCCCGGCCGGGGAGCCGGGACCACGCTTCCGTCTGCTGGCCGTCGGGGCCGAGGAGGACCGTGCGCAGCCGGAGCTTGCCATTGCTCTCGGGGCCGACCGCCTGAAACGGCGGCGCGCCGCCGGGACCCGGGATGGCCGTCACCGGCAGGGAGGAGAACCGCAGGGCCTGGCGCTCCCGCGCGACGCGCAGCGGCAGCGAGTGCTCCGGCCCGGGGACCAGCCGCCCTCCCGCGAGCCTCCAGGTGCGCAGGCGGCCGGCCTCCGGGGCCTGGAACAGACCCGGCGTGCCGGAGCTCCAGCGCCGGAGATCGAAGCTGGACGCTTCCAGCAGGGGACGGGGAGCGGTGGGGCTATCCGGCGACCCCAGCGCCCAGAGCTTGCCCGGCTCGCCGAGCAGGATCTCTTCGGCGCCGTCGCCATCGAGGTCTGTCGCGGCGAGGGTGTTGGCCTTCGCGGGAAGCCCGTCC
>DASPJI010000368.1:0-2493 GCA_035628695.1 Thermoanaerobaculia bacterium
CAACCTGGTCCAGGGCGTGCGCCTCGACGGCGCGTTGCGTCCCGGCGTGCTGGCCGGTTGCTTCACCGAGCTGACCCGCCGGCACCGGGTGCTCGCCACCCGCTACGAGCCCACCGATTCCGGGCCGGTGCAGGTGATTGATCAGGGGATCGGGTCCGGCGGGCCGTTCCCCCTGCGGCAGGTGGACCTCTCCGGCCTGCCGGCGGAGCGGCGGGACGCGGAGGTGGAGCGGGTGGGTAGCCGGGAGGGCGGCCGGCCGTTCGACCTCGTCCGCGGGCCGGTGATGCGCGCCACCCTCATCCGGCTCGGCCCGGACGAGCACGTGCTGCTGCTGGTGATCCACCACATCGCCACCGACGGCTGGTCGATGGGCATCCTGCTCCAGGAGCTGGCCGCCTCGTACCCGGTGCTCGCCGCCGGCGGCGCCCCGTCACTCCCCGCGCCGCGCCTCCAGTACGCGGACTACGCGGTCTGGCAGCGCCGCACCCTGCACGGCGAGGCGCTGGAGGCCCAG
Organism: Thermoanaerobaculia bacterium; assembly: GCA_035628695.1. Classification (GTDB taxonomy): domain Bacteria; phylum Acidobacteriota; class Thermoanaerobaculia; order Multivoradales; family UBA5704; genus DASPJI01. Next base: position 515 of record DASPJI010000368.1, read on the forward strand.
TTCGCCTACTGGCGGCGCCAGCTCGCGCCGCCGCTGCCGGTGCTGCGGCTGCCGGCCGACCGGCCGCGGGTGGAGGCCCAGGCGCTCCGCCTCGACGCCGAGGAGTTGCTCCTGCCGGCCGCCCTGGCCGCGGACCTGCGCGTCCTCGGCAACGCCCGCGGCGCCTCCCTGTTCATGGTCCTCCTGGCCGGGCTGACCGCCGTCCTCCAGCGCCATGGCGGGGACGACCAGATCCTGGTGGGAGCGCCGGTGGCCGGCCGCAACCGGGTGGAGGTGGAAGGGCTCGTCGGCTTCTTCCTCAACACCCTGGTGCTGCGGGTCGACCTGGACGGCGATCCGGGCTTCGGCACGCTGCTGGAGCGGTCCGCGGCCACGGCCCTAGGGGCGTTCTCCCATCAGGACCTGCCGCTGGAGACCCTGCTCCAGGAGCTGCGGATCGCCGGCGAGGGGGGGCGAAGCGGCCCCTTCCAGGTGATGCTGCTGTTGCAGAACCTGCGGCCCAGGCGCTTCGAGGTGCCGGGGCTGGCCCTGACCTCCCTGGCGACGGAGACGCAGGCCGATCTGGGCACGTCGATCTTCGACCTCAGCCTCACGGTCGGCGACGGTCCGGGCGATCTGCGCGCCGAGATGGCCTACAACGCCCTGCTCTTCGAGCCCGCCACCATCCGGCGCCTCCTCGGCCACCTGCGGACCCTCCTCGAGGGCGCGGCGGCGGCCCCGGCGACGTCGCTATCCGAGCTGCCGCTGCTGTCGCCGGAGGAGCGGCGCGAGGTGCTGGCCTGGAATCCGCCGGTGGAGCCGCCGGCCGCCGCGTCCATCCCGGATCTCTTCGCGGCTTGGGCGGCGCGCACGCCGGCGGCCGAGGCGGTGCGCCACGGCGGCCGTATCGTCACCTATGGCGAGCTCGACCGGATGTCACGGAGGATCGCCGAGCGGCTGCGCGTCCTGGGCGTCGGCCCCGAGGTGCCGGTGGCGGTGCTCCTGGAGCGCTCCCCCGAGCTGATCGCGGCGCTCCTGGGCGTGCTGCGGGCGGGCGGCGTCTACGCGCCGCTCGATCCCGCGCTCCCCGGTGAGCGCCTGGCCTGGATCGCCGAGGACTTGGCGCCCGCCGTCCTGGTCACCGAGAGCGCCCTCGCCGGGCGGCTCCCCTGGCAGGGGAGGGCGCTGTTCCTGGACAAAGCGGAGATCCCGGAGGTTCCCGGCTCTCCCACGGTCCCGGCGCTGCCGGAGCAGGCGGCCTACGTCATCTACACCTCCGGCTCCACCGGCCGTCCGAAGGGGGTCACGGTGCCGCACGGCGCGCTGTCCGCGTTCGTGGCCGCGGCGCGGTCGCTGTATGACATCGGCGCCTCGGACAGGGTGCTGCAGCTCGCCTCGATCGGCTTCGACGCCAGCGTGGAGGAGATCTATCCCTGCCTGGCCGCCGGCGGCACCCTGGTCCTGCGCACCGACGAGATGGCCGCGACCCTGGACGGCTTCCTCGACGGCTGCGAGTCCCAGCGGATCACCGTGCTCGACCTGCCGACGGCGTTCTGGCACGAGCTGGCGGCGAGCCCGGAGCTGGAGCGCCGCGGCCTGCCCCCCGCCGTGCGCCTGGTAATCCTCGGCGGCGAGCGCCCGCTGCCGGAGCGGGTGGCGGCCTGGCTGCGAAGCACGGACCCGGGCGTGCGCCTGTTCAACACCTACGGTCCCACGGAGGCGACGGTGGTGGCCACGGCGGCCGAGCTGTCGCCGGAGCGCGACGGCGAGGGGTGGCGCGAGGTGTCCATGGGCCGGCCGCTCGGCGCCGCCCGGGCGCATGCGGTGGACGGCGCGCTGCGGCCGGTGCCGGTGGGGGTGCGGGCCGAGCTGCTGCTCGGCGGTCCCGCGCTGGCGCGCGGCTATCTCGGCCGGCCGGACCTGACCGCCGAGCGCTTCCTCCCGGATCCCTTCGCGGACCTGCCCGGCGCCCGCCTCTACCGCACCGGCGACCTGGCGCG
>DASPJI010000369.1:0-7735 GCA_035628695.1 Thermoanaerobaculia bacterium
CATGGTAGCTCTTGAAGGGCAGGAGGTCGCGGATATCCTGCAGGGCCTTCTGCGCCCCCTCCGGCAGCCGGGGAGCCGAGCCCTCCGGCTTGCTGTCGGCCAGCAGCAGCACCACCTGGAAGGTGCGGGTGCGGGGCGCGGCGTCCTCCTTCGCCAGGGCCTGCACGATCCGCTCGTGGACGGTGGCGTCCGCCGAGACCTCGAGGTAGGTCCTGGAGGGCTTGTCCTGCTCTCCGGGGCTGACGAGGGAGGTCACCTTGCAGCGCTCCTTGGTGGGGCACTGGTTCCAGGCGAGGAGCTCGGCGGCATGGAGATCGAGGAACCGGATCTCATAGCGGTTGATGTACGTGGGAGAGGCCCCGCCGTCCTGCGCGGTCCCCGCGGGCACCACGACGAGCGGCAGCGTCAGGAGCAGGAGAGTCAGGGTGAAACGAGACAGCGAACGGTTCATGTAGTTTCCTCCTGGGCCGCCGCGGCGGCCCTCATTCGGCAAACTCGTCGACGACGGATTCGGTAGAGAGCATCCAGAGGACCCGGGTACCACCGGGTGCGGCGAACTGGACCTGCCGCATGGCGGGCTCTTCCGGCAGCAGGGTGCTGTCCGGCTCGACAGCGGGAACCTCGGGCCCCTCCTCGGAGGCGGACGCGAGCCGCGCCGACTCCAGAGAGGGGGGAGCGGCCGGAGGAGCCGCCGGTGTCACGGCGCCTCGCGACCGCGGACGCCGGGGAGCCTCGGCCTTCGGGAGGGCGCTCTCCCTGGAGGGCGCCACGGGTGCTGGGGAAACCTCCTCGGGTGCCTCCCGCAGTACCGGGGCCGGGCCGGGAGGCACATGCACCCTGACGGCCTGCCGGCCGGTCTCCCGGGCTGGGCCCGCGGGGTCGGTGTGAGCACGCCAGAGGCCGAGGGCGATGGCGAGGGTGAGGGCCGCCGCCGCGGTCATGGCCACCGCGGGCATCCAGAAGGCCCGCCGGCGCGGCTCGCCGAATGGAGGAAGCGCCGCCAGGACCGCGCGGCGCACCCGCCGGACCTCCTCCTGTGCCAGCCCGGCCTCGCCTCCGGCCGGATCCCCCTGGCGCAGGATGGCGCGCAGCCGCTCCTCGCGGGCTCGGATCTCCTCGTTCATCATCGCTGCCTCCTTTCCTCCAGTACTTCCTCGGACGGCTGGGGGAGCAGAGCCTTCGCCAGCTCCCGGCGCGCCGCCAGCAGATGCCATCGCACCGTCACCTCGCTCACCCCCAGCAGCCGGGCCACCTGGCTCACCGGTACCCCTTCCAGCTCGTGCAGCACCACCACGGCGCGGCGGCGGGGGGCGAGCCGGGCGAGGGCCGCCTGCACCGTGGCCCGGGCCACCGCGGCCTCTTCCGGGTGAGAGGCCCCGTGGCCGGCGCGCCGCAGATCCGCGTGTACCCGCGAGCGGACGGAGAGGCGCCGGTAGCGGTCGCGGACGAGGTTGACCAGGGTCCGCACCAGCCAGGCCTCCTCGGCCGAGTTCCCCGCCGGCACCGAGCCCGGCCGGCCGGCGGCCCGCAGAAACGTCTCCTGGACCAGGTCTAGGGCCTCTTCGCGGTCGGTAGAGAGCCGGCGCGCGAGCCGGAACAGCCGCTCCTGATGCGCATCGAACAACCGGGCCAGGCGCTCCGTTGCGTCTGAGCTGTAGGTTCTTTCCACGGTTGCGCTCGTCGTCAGGGGTGGGTTCACAACCTGTAAGACGCACCAGCCCGGAAAAACGTTGGGGGGCCCCTGAAGAGGAAAAGGCCGGCCCACCCGTCGAGAGGGAGGCCGGCCGCTTCGTCTTCGCCCTGCCGGTTTCTAGTTCTGCGCCCGCAGCGCCTCCCGGGCCGCGTCGAGCAGGGCCTTGGCCGAGATGGGGCCGCCCACGGCGCCGCGCATCCAGGCGTCCGGCGTCAGGCGCCCCTGGCGCGCCACGCGCTCGAACTCGGTGCCGAAGTTACCCTCCTCCAGCTTGTCGGCCACCTGGAAGGCGATGATGTGGCCGATGGCGTAGTCGGGCAGGTAGAGCCCGTAGACGATCATGTGGGAATAGATGGCGAGGATGTCGGAGTCGCGGACGCCGAAGACCGGGGCGTAGTAGCGGTTCCAGACGTCCCGGGCGATGCCGAGCGCCGCCTCGCGCAGCTCCGCCGGAGTGGCGTCCGGGTGCTGGTACATCCAGTTCCACACCCGCATGTCCACCAGCGACACGCCGGCGATCTCGTAGGTGTTCCACAGCGTGCCGAGGGCCTCGGCGTGCCGGGCCTCGGCGCCGGGGGTCTTGAGGCCCAGGACCTCCAGGTCCCGGTTCTGGAAGACGAACGCCAGCGCCTCGGTGAAGGCGTTGTTGGGCACTCCCGAGAGCCACCAGTGGTCGATGCCGTTGAGCGAGAAGACCTGCTCGACGTTGTGGCCGAGCTCGTGGACCGCGATGTTGTACCCCTTGTAGTTCATGCCCCCCTGCGGGATGCGGGTCCGCAGATGGGCCTTGTCCTCGCGCCGCACCGCGCCGAGCGCGTGGCCGGCGCCGCGGGACGGGTCCACCACGATGTGGTCGGCGAGCCAGCGCGCCTTGCCGGGAGCGAAGCCCAGCTTCTGCAGGATGTCCGGCAGGCCGGCCTGGAAGGACTCGACCGTCGGATAGCGGGCCTGGACGATCTTGTCCAGCTCCTCCTCGCCATAGGAGCCGCGCGACTTGAATCCGGCGTACCAGATGTCGAACGGCTCGAGCTTGCGGCCGAGCCGGCGCTCGATGAGCCGGGCGAGCTCCTTGACCTCCGCGGACTCGAGGACCGAGACCAGCAGCGCCTCCACGTCCTTCTCCGGGATCTGCCGGTCGCGCTCGAAGCGCCGCTCCATGAAGGTCGGCTCGGTGGGGCTGTACGGATCGGCCAGGCGCACCGCCCGGAAGACCTCCAGCAGGCGGGCATAGCGGGTGTCCGGCTCGCGCGCCGCCGCCGTCTTGGCGTCGAACGGCTTGTCCGCCGCCCCGGCGCCCGGCGAGGCCGGACGGACGGTGTTGCCGGCCGGGTCCCAGAGCAGGTCGGGGTTGTCGATCACCGCCGCCGGGATCTCCTGGCGCACGATCCGCTCCATGACGCGGAGGATCATCCGCTGCTTCGCCAGGGACTCGGCGCCGGTCCCCGCGTAGTGCGAGGCCAGCTCGTCGCGCAGCCCCCAATGGGTGATGAGCCGCAGCCCCTCGGGGAAGAGGCGCTGCCCCTCCGGCGTGACCAGCCGGTCCATGCGGATGTTGTAGTCGGCGATGTACTGGTCCGCCGCCACGAAGGCGCGGCTCTGGGCCTGCGCCACCTCCGCCGGGACCCGCGTCGCGAAGCGGTCCATCATGCGCGACCGGGCCCAGGTGTCGCGGTCCCACGACGCCCCTTTCTCCAGCCGCTCCTCCAGCGTGTGCACCGGGAAGTTGAGGAGCGCCAGGAAGGCCACCTTGTTCTCGAACAGGTCCTCGTCGACGTGGGGGGCGAGGTCGACGTTGCCCAGGAGTTGGTCCAGCGGGGAGATCGGGCCGGTGTCGAGCTGCGACGGCGAGGTGAGCATCCGGTTGATCTCGAGCATCCGGCCGTCGACCTGCTCCATCACCTCCTGGAGGCGGACGAAGGTCTGGCCGAGGGCCGCCGGGTCGGCCAGGAAGTTGGCCTCACAGAAGGTGGTGAAGGCCTGGGCGTCGCCGTCCTCCTTCCACCAGCGCTGGGCCACCTGCTGGACGCCCTGGCGGATGCGGCCGGACTGCTCCTGGCCGTGCCGGGCGACGAGCTTGTCGACGGTCTGCCGCACCACGTCGGCGCCGATCGAGGGCTGGGCTCCCACGGCGGTGGCCATGAGCGGCGCCACGGCCAGGAGGGTGCTCAAGAGAGGGGCTCGCACGGACATGGGATCTCCTTTTCGCTGCCGGCGACGTTAGCGCATCCATGGCGGGCGCGCCAGCGGTCGCCTACGGCCTAAGGGGGTGAGGGGGATCAGACGAGCGGCTTCAGGGCGTTCGAGACCAGCGGCTCGTCGATGACCAGCCGGTGGCGGTCGTCGCCGTTCTTGCGGACCTCTTCCCGGGAGAAGGGGTCGAACTCGAACGGCTTGATGATCTTGCCGTAGACCGACTTCAGGGCCCGGGCGCCGATCCGGCTGCTCTTCGAGGCCTCCTCGGCGATCTTCTGCACCGCGCCGTCGGTCACCTCCAGGTCGATGCCGTAATTCTGGAAGAAGCTCCGGGAGCTCTTGAGCACCCCGTCCTCCGGCTCCGTGAAGATGCGGGAAAGGGTCGCGGAGGTCAGGTCCTCCAGGATCACGGCGTTGTCGAAGCGCGACAGGAACTGCGGCTGCATGCCGTACTCGAAGAGGTCCTCCTGCCGGAAGTGATGGCGCAGGGTGAAGTACTCGCGGATCTGGATCTTGCCGTTGACGTACGTCGTCGTCGTGGGGAGCTTGATGCCGCTCTTGGGCGAGATGACGCGGGCGAAGACCTGGTCGTAGAGGGTCTCGAAGGCGCCGGCGCAGAGAAAGAGCATCTTGCCCGTGTCCACCCAGACGCTGGACGCCTCCGCCACCCCGTCCCGCATGCCGGTGATGGGATGGAGCACCCGCTCCCCCTCGATCAGGGTGAGGACGGCCTGCTGGATGTTGATGCCGGTGACGTAGGGCTTGCCGCCGATGAGGCCGGAGATCTTGTCGATCTCGTCCAGGCAGACGGTGGCGCGCTCCATGGTGCGGCCGATCTGCTCCGGCGTGGCCCCGGGGCCGAGGATCTGGCGGGCGCGCTCCTCCAGACGGTAGAAGAGCCGGCTCGTGTCCACCGCCCCCTCCTCGGTCGCCAGGGTGCTGGCGTTCATGATGAGGACGACCCGGTGCTCCTGGAGCTCCTCGTGCGCCGAGTAGAGGGCCTCGACCGCCCGCATGATGGTGGTCTTTCCGGTGCCGGAGTTGCCGATGAGCAGAAGATTGCCGTACTTCTCCCCCTGGAGGTGCTTGAAGATGGCCACCGAGACGTAGCGCAGCGCCTCTTCCTGGCCGATGACCCTCTGGGCGAGGAAGTCGTTGATGTCGACGGGCTTCATGGATTCCTTTCTGCGGGAGCGCCTCCCCGGCCCCCCCTTCCTCTATATATACGGAAGACCGGCGCCGCGCGCCGTCTCTTCCTCTCTATATACCAGGAGTGCCTGCCGGCCGCTCCCCGCCCTCACAACCTCGTCAACCCCCGGAAGCTTCCCGCGGCACTCTCCCTTGCTATCCAGGCGGGGGTCGGAGAAACTTCGCCCGTGACCAGAAGCGCAGTCCACGACCTCGAGCGCCAGCTCAACCCGGAGCAGATCGCCGCCGTCACCCATGGTGAGGGGCCGCAGCTCGTCCTCGCGGGGGCGGGCTCGGGCAAGACCCGGGTCATCACCTACCGCGTCGCCTGGCTCGTCGAAGTGCAGGGGATCGACCCCGGGCACATCGCGGCCATGACCTTCACCAACAAGGCGGCGGCGGAGATGCGCGAGCGCGTCGAGGACCTCCTCGGCCTCCACCCGCTGCCCGCCTCCGTGGGGACGTTCCACCGTTTCGCCCTGGTCCTCCTCCGCCGCTGGGGGGAGCGGGTGGGCCTGCGCCGCGACTTCGCCATCCTCGACGGCGCCGACCAGCTCGCGCTGATCAAGGAGGCGCTGTCCGGAGAGGGGCTGTCGGAGTCCGCCTTCTCCCCCCGCGCCGTGCTCCACGCCATCAGCGCCGCCAAGAACCGCCTGATCGAGCCTCCCGCCTACGAGTCCATGGCCCAGAACTTCTTCGAGAAGAAGGTGGCCAACCTCTACCGGCGCTACCAGGGCCTGCTCCAGCAGGCCTCGGGGGTGGACTTCGACGACCTCATCTCGCTCTCCGTGAAGCTCCTCACCGAAGACCGCGACGTGCGCGAGCGGATCCGCTTCCGTACCCGCTATCTGATGGTCGACGAGTACCAGGACACCAACCACGCCCAGCTCCGCCTCGTCCAGGAGCTGGCGGGCACCGACGGCAACATCACCGCGGTGGGCGACGAGGACCAGGGCATCTACCGCTGGCGCGGTGCCGACCTGGACAACATCCTGCGCTTCGAGGACACCTTCCCCGGCGCCGTCGTGCGCAAGCTGGAGCGCAACTACCGGTCGACCCAGACCATCCTCGACGTCTCCGGCGCCCTCATCGCCAACAACGTGAACCGGCGCGGCAAGCGCCTGTGGACCGAGGGGGAGCAGGGCGTCAAGGTGGTGCTCTACCGCGCCGCCGACGAGCAGGAGGAGGCCCGCTGGGTCGTGGACACCCTGCAGAAGAACCGCCGGGAGGTCCGCCTGAGCGAGATGGCCGTCCTCGTCCGCACCAACGCCCAGACCCGGGCGCTGGAAGAGGAGCTGCTGCGGCAGGAGGTCCCCTACTCGCTGGTCGGCGGCGTCCGCTTCTACGACCGTGCCGAGATCAAGGACCTGGTGGCCTACCTCCGGGTCCTGCGCAACCCGCGCGACAACTTCTCCCTGATGCGGGTGGTCAACCAGCCCCCCCGGGGCATCGGCAAGTCGACCCTGGAGCTGCTGCGCGACCGCGCCGTGCAGCTCGGCCAGCCGCTCTGGGACGTGCTCTACCTGGACGACCTGGGCACCCTGCCGGCGCGGAGCGCCACGGCGCTGCGCCGCTTCCGCGACCTCATCGTCGGGCTCCAGCGCTCCGCCTCCGAGCTGCCGCTGCCGGCCCTCCTCGACCGGCTCCTCGAAGCCACCGCCTACCTCGACCTCTACAAGACGGAGGACCCGGACGACCAGGCGCGCCTCGAGAACATCCGCGAGTTCCTCTCCGCCGCCCAGGAGTTCACCGAGTCGATCAGCTACAACAGCCGGGACGAGGACACCCTCACCGCCTTCCTCGACCACGTCTCGCTGGTGAGCGACCTCGACTCGCTGCAGGACGAGCGCGGGGTCTCCCTGATGACGCTCCACAGCGCCAAGGGGCTGGAGTTCCGGACGGTGGTGGTGGCGGGGCTTGAGGACGGCCTCCTCCCCCACTTCAACTCCCAGGGCGCCCGCGAGGACCTCGAGGAGGAGCGGCGCCTGCTCTATGTCGGCATGACCCGCGCCCGCGAGCGGCTCCACCTCACCTGCTGCCGGCGGCGGCGCATCGCCGGCCGCTACCAGGACCAGATGGAGTCGCCGTTCCTGCGGGAGCTGCCGGACCAGCTCCTGGACCAGCGGCAGAGCCCCAACCTGTTCATCCCGGAGACGCGCTTCCAGGAGCGGGCCCAGGACGTCTACTCCTTCTTCGGCCAGGGCCGTCCGGCCGCGCCGGCGGCGGCACCCCCGAGGACCGCGCCGGCCCCCCTTCCGACATCGGCGCGGCGGCCGGCGCCGCCCTCCGCCCCCTCCTCTCCTTCTCCTTCCTACCGGGAGCGGACGGTGGTCCCCGATGTCCAGGAGGCGCCAAGGCGCCCGTTGCGGCGGGGGAGCCGGGTGCGCCATCCGACCCTCGGCCAGGGGGTGGTCCTGGAGCTCGAAGGCCAGGGGGAGGAGGCGAAGATCACGGTCTTCTTCGAGAAGTCGGGCAAGAGGAAGCTGGTGGCCCGCTTCGCCAACCTCGAAATGCTGTAAAAAAGCGGGACAGACCCCCCCGACTGGCATCCCGCCGCCGGAGGGGCCTGCCCCGCTGGGGGGACAGGGGGGCGGGGGCTAGGTGCCGCCCGCCGAGGCCTGGGACGCGGCCGCGCCGCTCACCAGGTTCACGCTCGCCGTC
>DASPJI010000370.1:0-7611 GCA_035628695.1 Thermoanaerobaculia bacterium
AACGCGCCGCTCTACTACGTGCGGTGGAACCTGCTCGCCCGCACCGCCCGCCGCGATACGAAGTACGAGGCGCCCGTCCTGGGCCGCATCGAGGACCGCACCTACGCGGCCGCCGACCCCCTGAATCGGGCCAACTCCGCCAACGGCACCGAGCGCATGTTCCGGCGCCGCATCATCCAGACCGTGGTGAACCTGAGGAACCTCTGATGAATGCTCGCGAAGCTTCGCCGCGCCGTCCGCATCACCGTCCGCGCCGAAAAGCGGAGTCCGGCAGCGCCTACGTGGTCGCCCTGCTCGCCCTGCTGATCCTCACCTTCCTGGCCCTGGCCCTGGTGTTCGTCACCCAGACCGAGGTCCAGCTCGGCTCCAACCAGCGCACCATCAGCCGCACTTTCTTCTCGGCCGAGACCGGCCTCGCCGCGGCGACCGCCCGGGTGCTCACCAAGCGGGGCTATGAGCCCTTCCGCTTCATCCAGAACGAGATGCAGATCGGCAACCAGCGGATGGCCGACGAGATCCGGGTGTCGCTGGTGGCGCCGATCGCCATGGAGCCCTGCGACTGGTGCCCGGTCAACGACGACGGCTTCCCCGCGTTCTACCGGGTCAACCACGCCATGACCATCGACGCCCGGCGCGTCGCCTGGACCGACAACGGCCAGGTGCTGCCGCCGGCCAACCCCGACCGGGTGCTGTCGAGCCGTTCGGTGAGCGTGATGTACGAGTTCCAGCCCTGGCAGGAGCCGCCGCCCGAGGCGGCCGGCACCGAAGCTCAATTGCAGCAGGTCCGATTCTGATCCGTTACTTTGTTGGAGGAGATCATCATGCGCCGTTCCTCCCAGTGTTTTCAGGCCGCCGTCTCGCTGGCCCTGTTTGGACTGCTGCTCCTGACCGGCGGGTCCGGAGCGTTCGCCGACGACCGTGACCTGCTGCGGGAGAGCAGCGGCGAGCCGTACGTCTTCATCCTCCTGGACACCTCCGGCTCCATGAACTGGACGCCGAAGTGCACCGCCGCCCAACAGGCTGCCGGCGAGTGCGAAACCGTCTGCGAGTTCGGCGACTGCTACGCCCGTCTCCAGGCGGACGATCCTTCGTCCAAGTTCTTCCAGGCGAAGGAGGCGCTGTACGAGGTGCTCAAGGGCATCAACGACGTGCACTTCGGCTTCGCCACCTACAACCAGGACGAGATGAGCATGCGGGCGAAGCACTGGATGTACCGCGTGCGCGAGAACGGCGTGACCCTGCCGGGCAGCGGCTCGACCCCGAGCGTCCGCTTCCCGGCCGCCGGGGCCGAGGAGGTCGTCGGCTACCTCTGGGGCTGCGATACCGGCGGCGGCGACCATGAGATCGGCTGCTACGCGGACGATCCGGCCGACCTCAACGACTCCTGGGAGCTCGCCCGCGTCCGCCGCCTGCCCAAGGGGGGCCGGACCTTCAGCCAGGATGTGACGATCTATGTCCGCCACGCCGGCACCCGGTACCGCGTGATCTACAGCCCCGACGGCGGCGGCGATCCGGGCGACGCGACCCTGCGCATGGACGTGCGGGTGGACCGGTGCAACAACAGCTCCTGCTCCAACCGCACCTTCATCGGTGAGCCGACCCTTAACTTCGACCGGGCCACCAACTCCCTGGGCCAGGCGGCCGAGTTCGCCTCCTGGGACAACGGCGGCGGCTCGCTGGTCCGCACCCCCACCAAGCAGGATCCGTCCGTCTCCTACTTCAGCCAGGGAGCGGCGGCCGACAGCACCGCCAGCAACCTCTGCGAGGGCTGGGACCCGAACGACGATACCAACGCGGACAGCCCCGGGTACAACCTGCGCTGGCCGACGATCCCCGGCGACCCCCGCGGCTCACTGTTCCATTACGGCGACGTCATCCCGATGGACTGGCAGACCGACCACAACCTGGACATCCGGCGGCGGCTGGCCCCGAACACGGTGCTCGACCCGACGGCCGACCCGGACTTCCGGATCAGCTCCTACTTCCGGGACCTGCCGAACGGCAGCGAGAGCTACCTGCGGCTCAAGGACGAGCGGGCGCGCCCGTTCCTCGCCTACGGCTCGACGCCGCTCGGCAACTCGATCCGGTCGTTCCGCACCTGGTACGCCGGCTGCGCCAATGGCAACTGCCCCAAGGGGACCGGCTGGAAGCACACCGCCGCCGCCCAGGACCCGAACTGGGGCTGCCGCAAGAAGTTCCTGCTGATCCTCACCGACGGTGACGACACCTGCCCCGGCGCCGACGCCTGCTCCGGCACGGCGTCCCTCAACGCCCAGGAGGGGATCCTCACCTACGTGGTGGCGTTCGGCGTCGAGAACACCTCGGGCAACCGGCTGAACTGCATGGCGGCCAACGGCGGCACCGGGGACCCGATCTACCCGCAGAACAAGCAGGAGCTGATCAGCGCCCTGACCCAGATCTTCGGCCAGATCCGCGAGCAGGCCGCGGCCTTCGCCTCGGCCGCGGTGCCGACGGTCCAGGCCGAGGCCGCGGACAAGATCTACGTCTCCAACTTCACGCCGCTCAACGCCGAATCGGTCTGGAACGGCCACATCCACGCCTTCCTGAAGCCGCTGCCGCGGACCCAGGACGGCCGGCCCGACACCACGGTGACCTGCCCGCCCGAGGGGGACCCCGAGCGCGGCAGCTGCCATCTCTGGGACGCGGCGGCCGAGATCCAGGAGCAGGCACCCGAGATGGCCGACCTCGGTCCCATCAACAGCATCGGCGCGGCGCAGCTCCGTCTCGGCATGGGGGCGAACCAGCGGCGCGTCTTCTACAGCCTGGCCGACGACGGCGCGATCCCCCGCGACCTGCGGCTGTTCGCGCCGCCTCCGGGCGCGCCGCCCGCCGGCACACCGGCCGCCGGCGACCTCTGGATGGACCTGTTCGACGCCATGCGCCTGCCCTCGTCGCCGGCCGCCATCCGGCCGGCCTCGGCGTTGCGGGCGAAGACCATCATCGCCGAGACGCTCACCATCAAGCACTCCACCATCCAAATGGCGGCCGGAGGCACCGAGCCGGTGAGCTACCTGCTGGGCGACACCTTCCACGCCGACCCGGTGATCGCCGACCGGCCTGCCGACTTCCTGCGCTCGTCGCGCAACCTGTTCACCCGCGGCGACGACTGCGTCGAGGGGGCGGCGAGCGACACCGGCTATCGCTGCTTCGCGGACAAGCACCGGCGGCGCCGCAAGATGCTGGTGGTGGGGAGCAACGACGGCCAGCTCCACTTCTTCGACGCCGGCACCTGGCAGCCCGGCGGCGCCAGCACGGAGGGGCGCTTCAACGACGGCACGGGCGCGGAGCTGTTCTCCTACATCCCGCGGCTGTCCCTGCCCATCATCCGCGACCTCGCCGAGGACACGCAGCACATCTTCGGCCTGGACAGCACGCCGCGCATCGACGACGTGTTCATCGATCCGGCGCACAACGGCACCCCCACCGCCGCCGACCGCCAGTGGCGGACGGTGGTGATCGGCGGCTACCGGGAAGGGGGCGACCCCATCGGCGGCTCGCGCATGGCGGACTTCGTCAGCGGCTACTACGCGCTGGACATCACCCAGCCGGACCCCATCGAGAAGACGCACGAGGAGGGGATCGGCCCTGACGGCCTGCCGCGGCAGGTCCGGTGGGAGCCGGAGACCAATGATTCGGCGGTGCCGGGCTGCCTGACCACGAACGGCTCGATCCCGTCGGGCTGCGGCCCCGCTCCCTTCCCGGCGCTGCTCTGGGAGTTCACCGACTCGATCGGCGCCTCGCAGCTCGACGAGGACCGCAACGGCTTCGCCGACCTCGGGCAGACCTGGGCCGCTCCCACCATCGGGCGCATCCGGGTGATCGAGTCCGGCAATGTGGTCGACAAGTTCGTCGCCTTCTTCAGCGGCGGCATGGACGCCGACTCCAAGGCCAACCCGCGGCGCGGCAACTACCTCTACATGGTGGACGTCGAGACGGGCGATGTGATCTACAAGCGCGCCCTCCTCGGCGCGACGCCGGGCGAGCCGGCGGTGGTCGACACCAACTCCGACGGCGTGCTCGACAAGGTCTACGTCGCCACCACGGCGGGCCTCCTCTATAAGGTGGACCTCTCCACGCCGGCGGAGCTGCGCAGCCACGTCATCCTGAGGACCCAGGCGCTGCCCAACCTGGCGGCCGACACGGTGGTGCAGCGCGTGACCGACTCGCTTTGGGAGCCGTTCGCCATCTTCGACACCATCGACCGGCCCATCTACTACGCGCCGACGGCGCTCTTCATCTCGCGCCTCAACACCGTGGCGCTGGCCTTCGGCACCGGTGACCGCGAGAACCTGTGGGAGCCGGCGGGCAACCAGGAAGGCCGCTTCTACCTCATCGTCGACGACGGCTTCACGGCGGCCCAGGCGGCCAGCGGCGTCCTGCCGCGGGACGAGAGCTTCTACCAGGCGGTCCTGCCGGGCGACCTCAAGACCAACAAGGACTACGTGCTCAACCCCGAGCCGGGCAAGTCGCGCGGCTGGTTCCTGCGCCTCGACCCCGGCGAGCGGGTGATCACCCCGGCCTTCGGCCTGGTGGGCTTCCTGACCTTCTCGAGCTATGAGCCGCAGGTGACGGTGTCCGGCGGCGGCGGCGGCGCGGTCTGCGGCCGTACCGGCGTCAGCCGCGTCTACGTCATCTTCGCGAGCAACGCCAATGGCGTGCTGCGCGGACCGACCGCCGGCACCACCCAGCGCTACTCGGAGGTGCCGGTGTTCCTGGCGCCGCCCACCATCGACTCGGGTCCGACCCAGAACCGGCCGCGCGGCGGCCCGGGCTCGGGCCCCGGCGGCGGTCCCGGTGGTGGTCCCGGCGGTGGTGGGCCCTCGGGCGGCACCACCGATCACGACGGTGACGGTTTCGAGGACACGCTCACCCTGGATCAGCGGGAGATCATGGAAGAGCTCAAGAAGTACTTCCCCGACGGGACCCGCTTCGGCCACTACTGGTACGACGTGAGCGCGATGGGATCGGACACCCGCTACGTGGGCATCGCCGCCATCCCCATCGGCATCCTGCAGAAGAACTGGAAGGAGAATTGATGGTCATGAAGTCGCGACGTCCGGCGCTCCTGGGCGCCCTGGGATTTTCGGCCCTGCTGGTCCTCCCCGGGACCGTGGGGGCCGATTGGCTGGTGACCCGGGAGGGGGCGCGGATGGAGATCCAGGGGCACTGGCAGGTGAAGGGAAAGCTCGTGGTCTTCACCCGGACGGACGGGAGCCTGGCCTCGCTGCGGCTCTCCGAGGTGGATCTGGAGGCGAGCGAGCGGGCCACGGCCGCGGCCATGGAGGCCGCGGTGGCGGCCGAGACCGAGGAGGCCACCCGGCAGACGGCGCCCGAGCCGGAGAAGAAGAAGTCCAAGTTCGTCCTCACCGACGCCGACTTCCGCAAGGCGCCGCCTCCCCCCGCCACCCAGGAGGAGGGTGGGGAGGCCCAGACGGTCACCCCCGAGGGGCAGGATGTGGGGGAGGCGGGGAGCCAGGAGAAGGTGGTCGTGGGCTCCTGGCGCCAGGCCGCACGCACCGAGGGGGACGGTCTGGACGTCTTCGGCGTGTTGCAGAACACGGGCAACGAGCTGGCCACCGACGTGGCGGTGACGGTGGAGCTGTTCGCGGAGACCGGCGAGCAGGTGGGGACCAGCCAGGCTGTGCTGAGCGCGCCGGGCATCCGCCCCAACGCCTCCATCACCTTCCGCGCCGCCTTCCCGAACGTCTTCACCTTCTCCGAGGCGCGCTTCAACGTCCGGAGCCGCAGCCTCACCCTGGCGCCGCTGCCGGCCGAGGGCGAGGAGCGGGAGACCCAGGCGCAGCCGTAGAGGCTAACCCGTCCCCCGTCCCCCGTCCCCCGGCCTCGGGCCGGGGGACGGCCCCTCACTCCCTGTACCGCGGCACCCCCTCCAGGTCGTGCTCCTTCACCTTGCGCAGCAGGGTGCGGTAGCCCATTCCCAGGAGCAGGGCGGCGCGGCGCTTATCGCCGTCGGTCTCGATGAGGGCCTGGCGGAGGCGGTCGCGTTCGCCGGCTGCGGTGGTCGCCCCGGCCGCGGGCTGGAGCAGGGGGCGGAGGTCGTGAGCGCGCAGCGCCGGAGCCTCGGCGAGGATCAGCGCGCGCTCCAGGACGTTCCCCAGCTCCCGGACGTTGCCCGGCCAGGCCTGGGTGGAGAGGAGCTCCGCGGCATCCTCCTCGAGCCGCGGCGGTTCCAGACGGTGCCGGCGGGCGATCTCGGAGAGGAGATGGCGGGCGAGCAGCGGCACGTCGCTCGCCCGCTCCCGCAGCGCCGGCAGCTCGATCGGAAAGACGTTCAGCCGGAAGAAGAGGTCGGACCGGAAGGTGCCCTCCTCGACCATCCGCGCGAGGTCCCGGTTGGTGGCCGCCACGAGCCGGATGTCGGCGCGCTGCGTCCGCCCGCTCCCCACGCGCTCGAAGGTCCGCTCCTCCAGGACGCGCAGCACCTTGCCCTGGACCGCCAGGGGGAGCTCGCCGATCTCGTCCAGGAAGAGGGTGCCCCCCTCGGCGAACTCGAAGCGGCCCTGCTGCCGGCGGTCGGCGCCGGTGAAGGCCCCCTTCTCGTGACCGAACAGCTCGTTCTCGAGGAGCGCCTCGGGGATCGCCGCGCAGTTGATCGCCACGTACGGCCCGCCGCGGCGGGGCGACAGCGCGTGGATCGCCCGGGCGAACAGCTCCTTGCCCGTGCCGCTCTCGCCGGTCAGCAGCACCGTGCTCTCCGTCGGCGCCACCTTCTCCGCCAGGCGGACGGCGGCGCGCAGCCGCGGGTGGCGGCCGATGATGGGCGGCGCTCCCGGCGCGCGCAGCGCCGCGTCGTCCCCCTTCTCCCCGCGGTCCCCCTTCTCTGCCAGCGCCCGCTCCACGAGACGGGCGAGGTCGTCCAGCTCCACCGGCTTCTCCAGGAAGTCGAAGGCGCCCAGCTTCATCGCCTCGACCGCGGTGCCCACCGTGCCGAAGCCGGTGAGGACCACCACCGGCACCCGCGGCTGGGCCGCGCGGCTGGCGGCGAGGACCTCCAGGCCCGATGCCTCCGGGAGCATCAGGTCGGTGAGCACGAGGTCCACCGGGCTCTCCCGGGCGAGGCGGATCCCCTCCTTCCCATCGGCGGCGGAGAGGACCTCGTACCCCTCCTGGGAGAGGGCGCGCTCCAGCAGGCGGCGGAGCGAGTCTCGGTCCTCCACGATCAGGATGCGGCCGGTGGGCATGGCGGGGTGGCTCGGAGGTCAGGAGGCGAGGGCGCGGCGCACTGCGTCCACGAGGGCCTCGTCATCCTCGGGGGCGACGGTGCGGAGGTCGAGGAGCAGCCGGCCGCGGCGGATGTAGCCCACGACCGGGGGATCTCCCCGGCGCAGGCGGGCCAGGAGCTCGTCGTCGCCGGGGAGCGCCAGCGCCTCGCCGGGGATGGGCTCCTCGGGCGCCGAGCCGCCGCCGAGGAAGGCGTCGGCCGGCACGATCGTGGCCACCGCGGCCACGGGATCGCCGCCGGCGTTGATCTCGGCCGCGGCGCTCTCCAGGCGGGCGCGGTGGGCCCGCGGGTCGGGCCAGAGACGGTCGATGGGGAGCTCGGCGCCCGCGAGGTGCAGGCGGAGGACC
>DASPJI010000371.1:0-8626 GCA_035628695.1 Thermoanaerobaculia bacterium
GGAACAGGGTGTTGGCGGCGTGGAAGGCGCCGAAGCTCGCGCCGGCGGTGGCGATCCGGATATCGCCCGAGCGGCAGACGCTCCGGATGTAGGGCACCACCTCACCTTCGATGTACTGGTTGTAGAGGGCTTGGCGGCGCCCCTTCTCGGGCACTGGCAGGCCGCGGTCCATCCACGACTGGTTGTTGATGCTGTTGATCGAGAAGACGCGGACCCGGCCCTCGTCGATGGCCTGGCCGACGGCCCCGACGAGCCCGAAGCGCTCGTTCTCCAGGAAGTCCGCCGCGGCCGTAGGGAACAGCAGCAGGGGGTGCCCCCAGTGGCCGTAGGAGACGATGGGCATGGATTGGCCCAGCGCCGGGCTGTGCCAGGTTTCGATATGGCGTCTCAGGGTGTCCATGGGCGTCGGCCTCTCTCGGTCAAAGGTGCGCCATCATATCGCGACGAGAGGAGGACGCGTGGAACGGATCGCCATCCTGGAAGAGGGTTTGGAAAACGGCCGTGAGGTCTCCCACCTCGCCGTCCGCTACGACGAGCCGCCGGGAGGGGGAAGTCTCTGCCTCCTCTACCTGCACGGCTTCGGCTCCGACCAGTGGGGGGAGAAGGCCGAGTTCTTCCGGGACCGCGCCCTCGCCGCCGGTTTCGGCTTCTGCTCGCTCGACTTCCAGGGGCACGGCCGCTCCGGCGGCACGATGCAGGGGCTGACGCTGTCGCGCAACCTGGACGACGTCGCCCGGGTCCACGCCTGGCTGCGCGAGCGCGGCGCCGTCGATGAAAATGGGCGCCTGGTGCTCGTCGGCTCCTCGATGGGAGGCGGCACGGCCCTCTGGTACTCCGCCTGCCACCCGGAAGGGATCGCCGCCGGCCTCCACATCGCGCCGGCCCTCGACCTCGAGCGGTCGCTGCTCGCCTGGGCGGGGCCGGAGCGGACCCGGACCTGGCAGGAGACGGGGGCCATTCACTTCGAGAACGAATTCGTCTCCTGCGAGCTGAGCTGGGAGCTGATCGAGGACCTCCGCCGCCACCCCATGGAGGATCTGCTCGCCTCCTACCGCACCCCCGCGCTCCTCCTCCAGGGCAAGAAGGACGCCTCGGTCCCCTGGAAGAGCGTGGCCGACTTCGCCGTCCGCGTCCCCTTTGAAGAGGTGGAGCTCCACCTCTTCGCCGACGGCGACCACCGGCTCACCGACCGCAAGCACCGGCTATGGGATCTGATGCTGGAGTTCCTGCGGGGCCGGGCACTGGCGTGAAGCCCCCTCTCCCGCGATGGGGAGAGGGGGGACAAAGGCGGCCTAGCCGCCGGTCGCGGCGGCCGGCGAGGCCGCGGCCGGGAACTCGAAGGTGACCTCGGCGGTCTGATTCGGCGCCACCGTCACCTGCTGCGTCTGGGTGCCGAGCGACTCGTGCCAGGCCTCCAGGGTATAGGTGCCCGGCGGCAGCTTCGCCAGGTCGAAGGCGCCGTTCTCGCCCGTCACCGCGAAGTAGGGGTGGGGCAGCACGCCCACGAAGGCGGTCATCCAGGGGTGGACGTTGCACTTGAAGTGCACCATCACCTCGGGCTTGTCGAACTTCTTGTCGAACTCCATGCCCGGGATCGGCTGCGACTCGTTGAACTCGCCGTTCACCTTGGGGAGCGCCGAGACGTTGTGGAGCGTGGGGTCGCTGTTCTTGATCTTGAGCGTCTGGCCGACCTGAACGCCCAGGACCCGCGGGGTATAGATGCAGCCCTGCTGGTCGAGCAGCTTCGCCTCGGCCGGCACCGGGAACGACTTCCCCTCGAGGCCGCTCTTCACGTAGACGAAGGCGTTGGCCAGCTGGCCGTCCTTGGCGACGACGGCGCCCGAGTCGACCGGGCCGTCCTTGTGGAGCCCGGAGCAGACCGGGTCGGCCTCCAGGGGGAGCCGGGTGTCGGTGTCCGGGCCGGTATACCGGATCACGCCCTTGACGCCGCCGGCGTCGGTCAGGTCCACCGGCGGGCCGGCGGGCGCCTGGGCCGCTTCGGGGGTCCCCTCTTCGGTGCCGCCGCCACAGGCTGCCAGCGTGGCCACGACCGGGAGAAAGGCGCAGAGACAGAGGAGTACCCGCAGTTTGTTCCTCAACATTTCTTCGAGAACCTCCCTGAACAATCTTGGGATCGGGAATGAGCTTCACAGGGCCGGCCGGGAGGCCGGCGCGCCATTATTGCACAGCGCTTCGGGAGGACCCGATCAGTAGCGCGGCACCGACGGATCGATCTCCTCGCTCCAGGCGTGGATACCGCCGGCCAGGTTGATCGACTTGGCGAAGCCCTTGCGGCGCAGGAGCTCGACGGCCTGGGCGGAGCGGCCACCGTGATGACAGTGGACGACCAGGGTGTCCGCCGGGTCGAGCTCCCCCAGCCGGCCCGGCAGCTCCTGGAGCGGGATCAGCCGGGTGCCCGGCAGGTGGGCGATCTGGTGCTCCTGCGGCGTGCGCACGTCGAGGATCTTGAAGTCGCGTCCCTCGTCCATCCAGCGCTTGAGGTCGGTCACGGACATCTCGAAGTCGTCTTCCACGCGCGCTTGCTCCTGGGGTATGCCACAGAACTGGTTGTAGTCGATGAGCCCCGTCTGCGTCGGGTGCTCGGAGCAGACCGGGCAGCCGGGGTCCTTGCGCAGCTTCAGCTCGCGGAACTTCATCTTGAGGGCGTCGAACAGCAACAGGCGGCCGATCAGGGGATCACCCACGCCGGCGATCAGCTTGATGACCTCGTTCGCCTGCAGCGAGCCGATGATGCCCGGCAACACCCCCAGGACGCCCCCCTCGGCGCAGGACGGCACCAGGCCCGGCGGCGGCGGCTCCGGGAACAGACAGCGGTAGCAGGGCCCCCGCGCTCCCCAGAAGATGGAGACCTGCCCCTCGAAGCGGAAGATCGAGCCGAAGACGTTGGGCTTGCCCAGCAGGACGCAGGCGTCGTTGACCAGGTACCGGGTCGGGAAGTTGTCCGTGCCGTCGACGACGATGTCGTAGCCCGCGCAGAGGTCCAGGGCGTTGCCGGAGTCGAGCCGCATCTCGTGCGGGACGAGCCGGATGTGCGGGTTCACCCCCCGCAGGCGCTCGATCGCGGCGTGCAGCTTCGGCCGTCCCACGTCCTGTGCGCCGTAGAGCACCTGGCGGTGGAGGTTGCTCTCGTCCACCACGTCGAAGTCCACGATCCCCAGGGTGCCGACGCCGGCCGCGGCCAGGTAGAGGCCCAGCGGCGAACCGAGGCCGCCGGCGCCGACCATCAGCACCTTGGCCGCCTTGAGCCGCTTCTGCCCGTCGGGGCCGATCTCCGGCATGATGAGGTGCCGGCTGTAGTGGCGGATCTCCGCCGGTGTCAGCTCCTCCGCCGCCACCTCCTCCGCCTTCCCCTCCAGAGCGGCGCCGGCCCCGCCCGCGATTGACGGGACGATCATCAGCGTGTCGCCGGACGAGAGCGGGGTGTCCCCCCGCTGGAGGTGGCGCACGTCCTCATCGTTCAGGAACAGGTTGACGAAGCTGCGCAACGATCCGTCATCCGCGTAGAGGTGCCGCTCGATGGCGGGGTGCTGGCGGACGAGGTCGCGCAGCGCCTCCCCCACCGTCATCCCGTCGGCCCGCACCTCGCCGTGCGCGCCGGTGAAGCGGCGCAGCGGCGTCGGGATGTGGATCGTCACGGCCATCAGACCGCCTCTCGGTGAACCCCCATGGGAAGATAACCGGGGATGGGCGCCCCCGCGGCCTGGTCGATGGCCTCCTCGTCGAACCGCTCGCGGTCGTCGGAGAGACGCCAGCTCCGGGCCTCCATGACTTTCTTGTTCTGCACCGACACGATCAGGTACGAGTAGCCGGGCCAGGCGTGCTCGCGGTCGAACTCGCTGGGCCGGGCCGGGTGGTCCGGGTGCGAGTGGAAGTATCCCACGATATCGAGGCCCAGGGCCCGCGCCTCCTTCTGGGCGGCCAGCACGGTTTCCGGGCTGATCAGGTACCGGTTGTGCCGGCTCTCCTGGCGCTCGTTCTGGACCGTGAGGATCCGCTCGACGATGGTGCTGTCGCCCTGCGGACGGCCGACGAGCACGCCGCAGCACTCCTCCGGATAGGTCATGGAGGCGATCCGCCCGATGGTGTGCAGATGACGGGGCGTGATGACGAGACGGTTCATGCCGGGATTTCCTCCCAGAAACGTTCGGACAGAGACTTGTCCGCGTTGTCACACACGTGGTGACGAGCGTGCCTCCCTGCAAACCGGAAGCCATTCCCGGAGCTCCGGCCCCAGGGGGGCGGCCACGATCATGACCTACACGCTAACTAAATCAGTGTCAGTTTGGCAGGCCGGCGGGACAGCCTCTGTCAACGCAGGGGGACGACGAGGGAGGCGAGGATGGAGAGGGCGGTGGCGGCCAGGCAGCCGATGGCCAGGATCGTATGGCCGGGGCGCTCCCCCTTCCGCGGGTCCAGGACCAGGGCGGTCAGGTAGCCGCCGACGAAGCCGCCGAGGTGGGCCCAGTTGTCCACTCCCCTGAAGATGAAGCCGAAGGCGAAGAGGATGATGGCGTAGGTCCAAGCCTGCTGGCCGATGGCGCTGCTGCCGGCGCGGCGGCCATAACAGACCAGGGCGCCGAGGAGGCCGAAGATGGGAGCCGAGGCGCCGAGGGTGATCGGAGTCATGAGCAGGGTGCTGGCCAGGAAGCCGCAGACCGAGGAGACGGTGTAGAGGATGACCATGCGGCTGGCGCCGTAGAGCTCCGCGGTCTGCGGGGCGAGCTGGCGCACCCACATGACGTTGAAGAGGATGTGGAGGATCCCGGCGTGGAGCCAGCCGGCGGACAGGAGGGTCCACCACCGGCCGTGGCCCAGGACGGGGATGGCGCCGCTGGCGCCGAAGCGCAGCATCGCCTCCTGGCTCGGGGCGAGGAGCGACGCCGGCCCCATGCCGCCGCCCAGGCCGAAGCCCGGGGTGACGACGAGCATCAGGAGGTAGAGGAGGACGGAGCCGCCGATGACCGCTTTCTCGAAACCCAGGTCCTGCCGGCCGAGCTTGCCGAGCACGGAGGTGAGCCCCCACATCCCGGGGTTGCGCCGGCCGCAGTTGAGGCAGACCTCGTCGTTGACCCCTACGAGGCGGCCGCAGGAGGGGCAGAGGATCGAGCCGGAGCGCTGGGGGCGGCGGAACATGGTCCGGCGTACTCTACCGCAGGAGGAGGCTCCTCACACCTGCATCGGCGGCTCCCCGGGATCCGGATCGCGCCGCTCGGGCTCGCCGACGCCCGGAGCGTCCAGCGGATCCTCGATCGGCTCGTCCTGGAGCGGCTCGTCCGGGTCCTCCTGCGGCTCCTCGACGTTGGGAGGGTCCACCGGCTCCCGCGGGTCGCGGTCCGGCCGCTCGTCGTACGGGTCCAGGGGCGGATCGATGGCAGGCGTCTGGTCGGGCCGGTCAATTTCCATGGTCGTCCTCCTCGCTCCGCGGCAGTCCGCAAGAATCGGGCCCGGGCAGCCTTCTTGCTTTCCTCCCCGTCCCTGGAGGTGAAGCATGGCCCCCCCCGACAGCTCCGAGTGGTTGCTCCAACTTTTCTGGCTCCTGATCCTGGCGGTACCCATCGCCTGTGTGGCGTGGACGGTGACGCACGAGGAGATCTTCCGGGAGCCGCGGGAGTACTGCGTCGAGAAATCCAAGAACGCGCCGAGCCTTCTCCAACGCAAGTTCTTCTATCTGTTCACCTGCGAGTACTGCTTCAGCCACTACGTCACGGTCTTCTTCCTCTTCGTCACCCGCTACAAGCTGTTGCTGGACGACTGGCGGGGTTATCTCCTCTCGTTCTTCGCCCTGGTGGCGGTGGCCAACGTCTACATGAGCGCCTTCGGCCGTCTGCGTCAGGAGGTCAAGAGCGAGAAGCTGGAGGCCAAGCGCAAGGAGAAGGTGCTGGAAAGGGTGGAGCGGCAGGCGGAGCAGGAGAAGGAGGAGCAGGAGCAGGAGCAGGAGAACGGCCGGGTCGTGCCTGTCCCCGTGGGACAGCGGAGGTGAGGACGGCTCAATCCGCCAGCGACTCGTCCAGATCGTCCTCCAGCAGGCCCGGACGATCGAGGATCTCGCGGGCGCGGCCGGCGTCGGATTCGTTGACGGCGAGACGGTTCAGGGCCAGGATCTCGCCGGTGAACAGGTTCACCGGCGGCAGGCGCTCCTCCAGCACGCAGGCCTCGATCCCCTCGGACTCGAGACGGGTGCGCGCCAGATGGGCCTCCCAGGGCGTGGTGAAGCGGGCGACGGTGACCAAGTCTCCAATCCTCTCCTCGCCGTCCTCCATCTCCTCCGCCTCCTCCGGCTCATCCATGGCGCCGGTGTCCTCCGGTTTGACCAGGTAGATCTCCGGAATGGGACGCAGCTCCCGGAGCAGGGCGGACGCGCGGTCGGCCTCCTCCCGGCGCACCCGGAGCTTGACGCCGCCGACGATGCCGGCGCCGTACAACCGGCTCAGGTGCTCGTCCGCGATCACGGACTCGACCCCTTCGGCGTCCAGACGCGCCCGGGCCAGCTCCGCCTCCCAGGGGTAGGCGAAGGTCGCCACGGTCACGAGAGAATCCGGTTCGTACCTCAGGCCCAGCATTGTCGCACGGCTACAAGCAAAAGGCGCGCCGGGCCCCGGAGGAGCACGGGCTCAAGCGTGCCCGCCGCTGCGGAGCAACAGGTACAGCCCGAGGGTGAGGCCGGTGTAGAAGAGGAAGATGATGACCAGCGCCCACACCCCGGCGGCGCGGCCCCGGGGGTGATGGTGGGCGGCGGCGAGATAGCCGCCCACCATCGAGAGCACGATGAAGAGGACGTAGATCGTCAGCGGAACGGCCATGCCGGTGCCGGGGTCTCAGTCCTTGTAGAAGGTCTCGCCCTTCTCCGCCATCTGCCGCAGCAGCGGCGCCGGCTCCAGGCGCTGGCCGTGAATGGCGGCGTAGGCGTCCAGCCGGTCCACCACGTAGCGCAGGCCCAGCCGGTCGGCCTCGTGCAGGAGGCCACCCCGGAACGGCGGGAAGCCGAAGCCGAAGATGACGCCGATGTCCACGTCGGCGGGGTTGGTGATGATCCCCTCCTCCATGCAGCGGGCGGTCTCGTTGAGCATCTGCATCCAGCAGCGCTCCACCACCTCCCGCCCGTCCACCGGCGATTCCCGCCAGTCGAGGAGCCTGTAGACGGCCTCGTCCACCTTCTTGGCCTTCCTGGAGCCTTCGCCGCCCTTCTTCTTTTTCCCGTCCTCGTCGCCGTAGAGGTAGAAGCCCTTCTTCGCCTTCCGGCCGAGCCGGCCGTCGTCGATCATGCGCGCGAAGACGGCGGGGGGCGAGAAGCGCTCCCCCTTGTAGGCCAGCAGGATCTCGCCCACGTGCTTGCCGATGTCGAGGCCCACCTCGTCCATCAGCTCGAACGGCCCCACGGGCCAGCCCCACTCCCGCATCACCTTGTCCACCTTGTCGACGCGGGCGCCCTCCACCAGCAGCCAGGCCGCCTCGTTGAGGAACGGCGCCAGCACACGGGTGGTGAAGAAGCCGGGGCCGTCGTTGACCACGATGACGGTCTTGCCCATGGTGCGGCCGATCTCGACCGCCGTGCCCAGGGCCTCGTCCGAGGTGCCGGGGTGGCGGACGACCTCCAGCAGCGGCATCTTGGCCACCGGACTGAAGAAGTGCATGCCCACCACGTTCTCCGGCCGGCTGCTCCCCTCGGCCAGACGGGCGATGGGGATCGTCGAGGTGTTGGAGGCGAAGATCAGGTTGTCCGGGGCCACGGCCTCGGTCTCGCGGATGACCGTGTGCTTGATCCCCACGTCCTCGAACACCGCCTCGACGACGAAGTCGACGCCGCGGAAATCGTGGTAGTCGACCGTCGGGATGATGCGGGCCATGGCGCGCCGCGCCTCGGCGTCGGACAGGCGGCGGCGCTTCTTGAGCTCGTTGAGCTGCTCGCCGCAGTGCTTCATCCCCCGGCCGAGGGCGTCGAGGTCCTTGTCCTTGAGGACGATGGGCATGTCCTTGTAGGCCAGCACCTGGGCGATGCCGGAACCCATGAAGCCGGCGCCCAAGATGCCCACCACGTCCACCGGCCGCCCCTGTCTGGCGATGCGGCCGGCCCGCGCCTCCACCTCGTTCTTCATGAAGAAGATGGACATGAGGCTCTTGGCGGTGTCGGAGAGCACCAGCTCGGAGAAGGCGCCGGCCTCGACGTCCAGGGCGCGGCGCAGGGGGAGCTTGAGGCCGTCGCGCACCACGGAGATGGCGACCAGCGGCGCCGGGTAGTGGCCGCCGGTCTTTTCCATGACGCCGGCGCGTGCCTTCTCCCAGACGAAGCGGTCCGCCACCAGGGGGGTGTGGGCCAGGAGGTCTCCGGCGCGCATGGGGAGCGACCGGCCCGCCTTGCGCTTCTTCTCGATCCCCTTGAGCTCCTTCCCCCCCTTGCGGCCGAGGCCCACCCAGCGCTGGGCGGCCTCCCGCAGGTCGGAGGGGTGGCAGGTGTCGTCCACGAGGCCGAGGCGGCGGGCCTTCTTGGCGTCGACCTGCTTGCCGGTGAGGATGAGGTCGAGAGCGTCGGGCACGCCGATGAGCCGGGGCAGCCGCTGGGTGCCGCCGAGTCCCGGGATGAGGCCGAGCTGGACCTCGGGGAGGCCGA
>DASPJI010000372.1:0-3646 GCA_035628695.1 Thermoanaerobaculia bacterium
CTCGTCCCAGAACAGATCGGCGAAGCGCTTCTGGACCCGGCGCGCCCGCTTCTCCAGCCAGTTGGCCTCGGCCGGATCGCCCAGTCGGGCCTCGAGCTCGGCGAGGATGCAGAGGGCGTTGTGCCAGAGGGCCTGGACCTCCACCGCCTTGCCCGCCCGGGACGTCACCGGCCGGCCGGCCACCACCGCGTCCATCCAGGTGAGGGGGATCTCGGGCTCGTTCGCTAGCAGGAGGCCGTCTTCGTCGGCCTTGATGTCGTGGAGGGTGCCGCGGTCGTAGGCGTGGATCACCTTGCGCAGCGCCGGCAGGAGCGTGCCGCGGGTAAAGGCCTCGTCATCGGTGGCCTTGAAGAAGCGGTAGCCGGCGACGAAGAACCAGAGGGAGGCGTCGACGGAGGTGTCGCCGGGAAAGAGCCCGCCTTCGAGGCCGCGGGCGAAGGTGCGGAGGATCTTCTTCGCCTCCTCGTAGCGGCCGGTGGCCAGACAGAGGCCGGGCAGGGCGATCATCGTGTCGCGGCTCCGCTCGCCGGGCGCCGGGTAGGCGGCGACCACTGCCCGCTGCCCCTTCTGCTCCCCCTGAACGCTGCCGCGGCGCACCAGGAAGCCGTCGGCTGCCAGGGTCAGCGCGCGGGCGGTCTCGTCCCGGACGGGGACGGCCCGCACGACCTTCTCGCGCCGCCGCCGCTCCCGGTCGAGCAGCTCGAAGGCGTCGCGCCCGCGCGGGTCTCGGGTGGAGAGGACGATCCCCAGGCGGTCGCCCGGCCCGAGCTCGCGGCCGAAGAGGCCGGGGGTCCAGAGGTCTTCCTGGAAATCGCTGCCGCGCCGGCGGTCGAGCTCGTACTCGAACCGGTACCACCAGTGCGGGTTGGCGCGGAGCTCGGCGCCCGGAACCTGGAGGAAGACCTCGGGGAGGTCGGCGTAGGGGTGGAGCCGCAGCACGCTGTCCTCGAAGACCGTCTCCTCGGAGAGGGCGGGGTTGGCATGGGCCAGGGCGTGCTGGTGCCGGCCGGCGACGAACGGGCGTAGCGACAGGAGGAAGGGGCCGGGTGCCTCCAGCACCTCGTAGAGCACCAGGGTGGTGTTCTCGCCGTCGACGGCGGCCACGGTCTTGCGCAGGCGGATGCCGCCGGCCTCGTACTCGAAGACGGGGAAGAGGTCCTTACTGAAGGAGGCCAGATGCTCGAACCCGCGCGGAGCGATGGCGCCGGGGAACTGGTTGCAGCTCAGCTCGAAGGTCTCACCCGCCACGTGCAGGGTCTCGTCGAGACGGGACAGCAGGACGGCCCGGCCACCGGGCGGTTCGGTAGCGGCGACGAGCAGGCCGTGGCAGCGGCGGCTATGAAGCCCGGCGACGGTGGTGCCGGCCCAGCCGCCGAGACCGTTGGTCTCGAGCCACTCCATGCCGGCCGAGCGCGAGAGGTCCCGGGCGATCTCCCGGTCGATATGGATGGACATCTACATCTCCTTCGGCCGGACGGCGCCGGCTATGACTCCGGACCCCGGAGGGTCGAACCATGAGGGAGCCCCGTGGAGGTCCGCGGGGCACGGCGGGGCCGGATCGCTCCTGCCGGCCGGAGTTTAGCAGGATGAAAAATCAGGAAGGGAGGGCGAGGGGCGGCGGAGGGCCTACTCCACCGCCAGCCCGGCCACGTTCTGGAAGCCGCGCGGCAGCTTGTTGCCGCGCAGAGCCCGGGAGCCGATGTAGGTCTCGTAGTCGGCGGGACGCATGTTGAGGTGACGCTTGCCGGCGTAAACCATGAGGTGGGCCCCCGGCGGCAGCGCGATGGCGGCGGCCAGCGCCTCGGGCTCCCCCTTCCCTCCCGGGATGTTGAGGATCTTCACCCCCTTGCCGCGCGGGAGCAGCGGCAGGTCCTGCAACGGGAAGATCAGGAGACGCCCGGAGTCGGTGGCGGCGGCGATCCGGTCGGTCTGCAGGTTGTTCACCTTCTGCGGCGGCAGGACCTTGGCGCCAGCGGGGACGTTCAGCACCGCCTTACCTGCCCGGTTGCGGCTCTGGAGGTCTCCCAGCTTCACCAGGAAGCCGTAGCCGGCGGTGGTCGCCAGGATATAGAGGTCCTCGTCGCTGCCCATCATCACCGACACGAAGCTGGCGCCCGACGGGGGCGTCAGGTGGCTCGACAGCGGCTCGCCCTGGCCCCGGGCCGAGGGCAGGCCGTGCGCCGGCAGCGAGTAGCTGCGGCCGGTCGAGTCGAAGAAGACGGCAAATTGATTGCTTCTCCCCTTGACCGACTGGAGGTAGGCGTCGCCGGCCTTGTAGGACAGCTCCTTGGGATCCACCTCGTGTCCCTTGGCCGCGCGCACCCAGCCGCGCTCGGAGAGCACCACGGTCACCGGCTCGGTGGGCATCAGCTCGGACTCGTCCAGCGCCCGGGCGGCGCCGCGCTCGACGATCGGCGAGCGGCGGGCGTCGCCGAAGGTCTTCGCGTCCTCGGCCAGCTCGTCGCGGACCTTGCGGCGCAGGCGCGTCTCGGAGCCGAGCGTCTTCTCCAGGGCGTCCCGCTCCTCCATCAGGCTCGTCTGCTCGCCCCGGATCTTCATCTCCTCGAGACGGGCCAGGTGGCGCAGCTTGAGCTCGAGGATCGCCTCGGCCTGGATGTCCGTCAGGGTGAAGCGGTCCATCAGCACCGGCTTGGGCTCGTCCTCGGTGCGGATGATCCGGATCACCTCGTCGAGGTTGAGGTAGGCGGCGAGGAACCCCTCCAGGATGTGGAGCCGCGCCAGCACCTTGTCGTAGCGGAAGCGCAGGCGCCGCCGCACCGTCTCGATGCGGAAGCGCAGCCACTCCTCGAGCAGTCCGCGCAGGTTGAACTGCCGCGGCCGGCCGTCGAGGCCGATCATGGTCAGGTTCACCCGGTAGCTCCGCTCGAGGTCGGTGGTGGCGAAGAGGTGGGCCATCAGCGCCTCGACGTCCACCCGGTTCGAGCGCGGCACGATCACCAGGCGGGTCGGGTTCTCGTGGTCCGACTCGTCCCGCAGGTCCTCCACCATGGGGAGCTTCTTGGCCTGCATCTGGGCGGCGATCTGGGTCAGCACCTTGCTGCCTGAGACCTGGTAGGGCAGGGCGGTCATGATGACCTCGCCGTCCTCCTGCTCGAAGGTGGCCCGCATGCGCAGCGACCCCGAGCCGGTCTCGTAGATCTTGCGGATCTCGGCCGCCGGCGTGATCACCTCGGCGTCGGTCGGGAAGTCGGGCCCCAGGATGGACGCGAAGATCTCGTCGTCCGGCGCGTTCGGCTCCTCGAGGAGGCGCAGGCAGGCCGCGGTGATCTCGCCGACGTTGTGCGGCGGGATGTCGGTCGCCATGCCGACGGCGATGCCCGAGGCGCCGTTGAGCAGAACGTGCGGCAGGCGCGCCGGCATCAGCTTCGGCTCCTGGAGGGTGCCGTCGAAGTTGGGCCCCCATTCGACCGTCCCCTGCTCCAGCTCCGACAGCAGGATCTGCGAGAACGGCGTCATGCGCGCCTCGGTGTAGCGCATGGCGGCGAACGACTTGGGATCGTCCTGGGAGCCCCAGTTACCCTGGCCGTCGATGAGCGGGTAGCGCAGGCTGAACGGCTGCGCCATGAGGACCATCGCCTCGTAGCAGGCGGTGTCGCCGTGCGGGTGGTACTTGCCCAGCACGTCG
>DASPJI010000373.1:0-3311 GCA_035628695.1 Thermoanaerobaculia bacterium
GCAGGCCGCCGAAGAAGCCGGTCTCCCAGAGCCGGGGCCAGCGGTCGAAGATCGGGTCGAAGCGGCGGATCAGGATCTGCCGGACGGCGGCGATCAGGGTGACGGACGCCAGGAGGGCCGCGAAGAGGGTGGGGGCCCGCCGTGACAGGTCGGAGCCGAGGCCGAGGAAGCCGACCAGCGCCGGGTAGACGACCACGCCGCCGCGGGCGCGCCAAGCCATCTGGAGGCAGGCCGTCCGCCAGATTTCGGGCGCATGCTCGGGCACCGTCTCCCGCAAACCGGAACCTCGATTCGATGCAATTCAGAACGACAGGGCTTGGTGACAGCCTAGTCGAGGTCGTCCGGGCGGTCAAGCCGAGCCCGTCCCCGGATCCCGCCGGATCGTCCCTGGCGGCAGGCGACCCGTCCCGGCGCCCGGGGGGAGCCCTGGCGGCGCGGGCGCCCCTGCCGTACCCTTCCGCGGATGGCGTTCCCGGACCAGCCTCCCTCCGCCCCCTCCCACGTGGCGCCGCCGCTCGCGGCGCGGCCGGCCTGGGCGGTGCCCCGGGTCTGGCCCTGGCTCATCGGCTCCTTCGTCGTGATCGGGCTCGTCGAGGTGGTGCGCGGCTACACCCTGGCCTATCTCGGAGGCGAGCCTCAGACTTGGTGGCACGTCTTCGTCTCCACCTTCCCCTTCTGGGGGTGCCTGGGCTTCCTGCTGGCGCCCCTCGTCCCGGTGATCCACCGCTTCCCGCTGGAGCTGCGGCGATGGCGCCGCTCGCTGGCCATCCACCTGGCGATCGGGCTCCCTTTCGGCGTCCTCTGTGCCGTCGTCGCTCCCCTGATCGCCGACCTTCTCCATCGCGGATATCTCCAGCCCCCGATCCGCTACTTCCTGCGCCTGTTCCATTGGACGGCGGTGCCGGGCTTCTACTCCTACGCGGCCCTGGTGGCGATCCTCTCCGCCCTCGACTCCCATCGCCGGTACGTCGAGGAGGAGCGCGCCGCCGCCCGCCTCGCGGTGCGCGCCTCGGAGCTGGAGGCGAGCCTGGCCCAGTCCCGGCTCGAGACCCTGCGCATGCAGCTCAACCCGCACTTTCTGTTCAACACTCTGAACGCCACCTCGGTGCTCGCCCTCAAGGGGGAGCGCGACAAGGTGGCGGCCATGCTCACCCGGCTGAGCGACCTGCTGCGCGCCGTGCTCGAGAGCTCCGCCCAGGTGGTGCCCCTGGCGGACGAGCTCGCCCTGCTGGAGCGCTACCTGGAGATCGAGCGGGTGCGGTTCGGGGACCGCCTGACCGTGGTGGTGGAGGCGGACCCCGCGGTCCTGGAGGCGGAGGTGCCCGGCCTGGTGCTCCAGCCGCTGGCCGAGAACGCCGTCCGCCACGGCATCTCGCGCCAGCCCGGCCCGGGGCGCCTGGAGGTCCGGGCGAAGGCCGGCGGCGGGAGGATGGTCATCGAGGTGCGCGACAGCGGGCCCGGCTTCGGCGGCGCCGAGGGTGGGGCACGGGGGTTGGGGCTCGCCAACACCCGCGAGCGGCTGGCGCAGCTCTACGGCGGCGCGGCGGTCCTGGAGCTGCTCGACGCGCCCGGGGGGGGCGGCCTGGTCCGGTTGGAGCTGCCGCTGCGGGCCTACGTTGCCGGGGGTACGGTGGGGGAGGGACACCATGCCTGAGACGATCCGGACCCTGATCGTCGACGACGAGCCGCTGGCGCGCGAAGGCGTCCGGCTCCACCTGGCCGGCGAGCCGGACATCGAGGTGGTGGGCGAGTGCGGCGACGGCGAGGCCGCCGTCGAGGCGATCCGCGACCTGGCGCCGGACCTCCTCTTCCTCGACATCCAGCTCCCCGGCCTGGACGGCTTCGAGGTGCTCGACCGCGTGCCGGAGCGAGTGCCGGCGGTGGTCTTCGTCACCGCCTACGACCGCCACGCCGTGGCCGCCTTCGAGCGCCACGCCCTGGACTATCTGCTCAAGCCCTACGACGCGCCGCGCTTCGCCCGCGCCCTGGCCCGGGTCCGCGACGAGCTCGCCCGGCGCGACCGCGAGGCGGTCGGCCGCGAGGTGCTGGAGGTGCTGCGCGAGCTACGCGGCCGCCCCGGCTATCTGCAAAGGGTCGCGGTGCGCACGGCCGGGCGCTACGTCTTCCTGCGCCTGGACGAGATCGACTGGATCGAGGCGGCCGAGAACTACGTGCGCCTCCACGCCGGCGGGCGCGGCCACCTGCTGCGCGAGACCATGGCCGGCCTCGAAGGACGGCTCGACCCGGAACGCTTCCTGCGCGTCCACCGCTCGGCCATCGTGCGCGTCGACGCCATCCAGGCGCTGGAAAGGTTGTCGAACAACGAGTTCGCCGTCGTCCTCGCCGACGGCACCCGTCTGGTGTCGAGCCGCGGCTACCGCGAGCGGATCGAGGACCTGCTCCGCCGCTCGCGCTGAATCCCCGGTGGCTCTGGCCTGCCGTTTGCAACTCTGCGCCTCTCCTGCGGCCCCATTTGTTCGGAGGCCGTGCCGTACGGGATGGATCGACGCAACTCACAGGACAACCGGCAGGATCGGGGGGCGGGGCTCCCCTGGATCGAGGTATCTCCGGGAGTGCCCTACTTCCAGACGGAGGTGGGGGAGAGCTGGACGCCCATCGGCCAGAACGACGCCATCACCTGGCCGGACCTCGAGGGGCTCTTCCGGCGCCGCGACCTGCCGGGAACCGAGCGCTACCTCGCCGGCCTCGCCGCGAGCGGGGTCACCTGCGTCCGGCTGATGCTCGAGTACGCCCAGGGGGAGCACCGTTACCTCGAGCGGCCGCCCGGCACCTTCTGGCCGGCCATGGTCCAGCTCTGGGACGACCTCTTCGCCCTCTGCGCCCGGCACCGCATCCGGGTCCTCCTCACGCCGTTCGACACCTTCTGGATGTGGCGGCGCTGGAAGCACCACCCCTACAACCGGAAGAACGGCGGCGTCTGCGCCGCCCGCAAGCGGTTCCTCTCCTGTCCCGACACACGCGCCGCGATCCGGCGCCGGCTCCTCTTCGCCACCGAGCGCTGGGGCGGCACCGGTACCCTGTTCGCCTGGGATCTCTGGAACGAGATCCACCCCGCCTATTGCGGCGACGACACGGCGCCGTTCACCGAGCTGATCGAAGACCTGAGCGGGACGGTCCGCCGCCGCGAGCTGGAGCTTTACGGGCGGTCCCATCCGCAGACCGTCTCCATCTTCGGGCCGCTGATCAAAGAGCGGCCCGAGGTGGCCGAGAGCGTCTTCCGGCATCCGCGGCTCGACTTCGCCAGCACCCACCTGTACGAGACGGGCACCATCGATTTCCCCCGGAACACG
>DASPJI010000374.1:0-2585 GCA_035628695.1 Thermoanaerobaculia bacterium
CCACGAGGTCGTCCAGGTTGCCGAGGACGAAGAGGACGTCGGAGGCATCGGCCAGCATCCCCACTTCGGCGTTCCGCTGCCCGAGGTGGCCGGCCACCGGCGCCCGGATGAGGGTCTTGTCGAGCGCCGACCGCCGCTCCTGGACGACCGCGCGGGCCTGCTCGACGCGGGCCCGCGCCTGGTCGGCGCTCGCCCGGGTGGCGGCGAGCCGGGCCTCCTGGGTCTCCAGGTCCAGCGCGCTCACCAGCTCCTCCTGGGCGAGCCGGCGGGTGCGGGTCACCAGGGCCTCGACCTCGGCCACGCGGGCCCGGGCCTCCCGGGCGGTGGCCTCGGCCAGCCGCACGTCCGCCTCGGCCTGCCGGAGCTGCTGCCGCAGCTCGTCGCCGTCCAGGCGCACCAGGGGCTGTCCGCGCTCGACGGCCTGGCCGTTGCGTCCCAGGACCTCGAGGATCGGGGCCTCGATCTCGGACTGGATGGTGATCTGGTTGTCGGCCCGGACGACGCCGTTCAGCCGTTCCTCCAGGGGGAGGGTGCCGGTGCGGGCCGGGACGGCCTCGACCGCCGGCGCGCGGTCCGCTTCCCGGTCCGCGGCGCCCTCCTCCGAGGGGCCGCAGGCGACAAGGCCCGCCAGAAGGGCCAGGATCCATGCCAGGTTGACTCGTTTCATCGTGTTTACAAGGCTCACACTTCCCCCCCGGGCCGGGGACTTGCAGATTCCAAGCCGTGCTAGCATCCGGCCGGTGATGCCCACCGTCCTCCCCCCATGCTCCCGGAGGTTCCTATGAAGGTCGCCGTCCTCGGTGGCGGGCCGGCGGGGCTGTACTTCGCCCTGCTGATGAAGAAGGCGGACCCGCGGCACCAGGTCACGGTGGTGGAGCGCAATCCGCCCGACGCCACATTCGGGTGGGGCGTCGTGTTCTCCGACCAGACGCTCGGCAACTTCAAGGCGGCCGATCCCGAGTCGTTCCAGGAGATCCTGGACAACTTCGCCCGGTGGGACGACATCGACATCCACTTCAAGGGGAAGACCATCACCTCCGGCGGCCATGGGTTCGCCGGCATCGCCCGGGTCAAGCTGCTGCAGATCCTCCAGGAGCGCGCCGCCGGGCTGGGCGCCGACCTCCGCTTCGGCGTCGAGGTGCGGGACGACTCCGAGCTGCCGGGGCTGGGCCTTGGGGACGCGGACCTGATCGTCGCGGCGGACGGGGTCAACAGCGCCATCCGCAGGAGGTACGCGGGGGAATTCCGGCCGGACGTCATCTCCGGCAAGGCCAAGTTCATCTGGCTCGGCACCACGCGCCGGTTCGACGCCTTCACCTTCGTCATCGTCGAGAACCAGGCCGGGGTCTTCCAGCTCCATGCGTATCAGTTCAGCGACGACCGGTCGGCGTTCATCGTCGAGTGCGACGAGCTGTCCTGGCGCAATGCCGGCTTCGACCGGATGGACATCGACGCCACCATCGATGCCTGCGAGCAGATGTTCGAGCCCTGGCTCCAGGGGCACCGGCTGCTGGCCAACATCCCACCCCACCAGCGCGCGGCACCGTGGCTCAACTTCCAGCGCGTCCACTGCGCCCGCTGGTGGCACGACAATGTCGTCCTCATCGGCGACGCGGCCCACACCGCTCATTTCTCCATCGGCTCGGGCACCAAGCTCGCCATGGAGGACGCCATCGGCCTGTCGCGCATCCTCAACGAGGGGCGGCCGCTCCCCGAGTCCCTCCAGGCCTATGAAGAGGAGCGGCGCATCGAGGCACTGCGTCTCCAGAACGCCGCCCGCAACTCCATGGAGTGGTTCGAGAACGTCCGGCGCTACGCGCGGCTCGATCCCGAGCAGTTCGCCTACAGCCTGCTCACCCGCAGCCAGCGGGTCAGCCACGAGAACCTCCGGCTGCGCGACCGCGTCTACCTCGAAGGGGTCGAGCGCTGGTTCGCCAGCCGTGCCAGCCACGTCCGCAGACAGGAGCTGCCCAAGGCGCCGCCGCCGATGCTCACGCCGTTCACCCTGCGCGGCATGACGGTCGACAACCGGGTGGTGGTCTCGCCCATGGACATGTACAGCGCCGTGGACGGCACGCCCAACGACTTCCATCTCGTCCACCTGGGCTCCCGGGCGCTGGGCGGCGCCGGGCTGGTGGTCACCGAGATGACCTGCGTCTCTCCCGAGGGGCGGATCACGCTGGGGTGCACCGGTCTGTACCGGCCCGAGCACCTGGAGGCCTGGCGCCGGGTCACCGGGTTCGTCCACCAGTGGAGCCGTTCGAAGATCTGCCTGCAACTCGGCCACTCCGGCGGAAAGGGGTCCACCCGGCTCATGTGGGAGGGGATGGACGAGCCGCTCGCGGAGGGCGCGTGGCCGGTCATCGGGCCGTCGCCCATCCCCTACAAGCCGGGCATGCAGGTGCCGCGGGAGATGACCCGCGCGGACATGGACAAGGTGCGGGACGACTTCGTCCGCGCCACCCGGATGGCGATCGACGCCGGGTTCGACATGGTCGAGCTCCACTGCGCCCACGGCTATCTGCTTTCGAGCTTCATCACGCCTCTGACCAACAAACGCACCGACGAATATGGCGGCAGCCTCG
>DASPJI010000375.1:0-3738 GCA_035628695.1 Thermoanaerobaculia bacterium
GACGCCTTCGGCGTGGAGCTGCCCCTGCGAGTGTTGTTCGAGGCCCCGGTGCTGTCCGATCTGGCGGCGCGGGTCGACGCCGCGCGCCAGGGGGCGAGCCCGGCGCCTCCCATCGTGCGCTCGGCGGGCGAGCTGCCACCCCTCTCCTTCGCCCAGGAGCGGCTCTGGTTCCTCGACCGCCTGGAGCCGGGCAGCGCCGCCTACAACCTCGCCACCGCGTTGCGCCTGAGCGGCGACCTGGACGTGCCCGCACTGGCCGCGAGCCTGGCCGAGATCGCCCGCCGTCACGCGGCGCTGCGCACCACCTTCGCCGAGGTGGCGGGGGAGCCGCGGCAGATCATCGCTCCCCCCTCGGACCTGCCGCTGCCGCTGGTGGACCTCGCGGCGCTGCCCGGTGCGGAGCGGGAGGCCGAGGCGACGCGCCTGGTCCACGAGGACGCCGTGCGCCCGTTCGACCTCGCCCGCGGGCCGCTGGTCCGTGCCCTGCTGCTGCGGTTCGAGAGCCGGGAGCACGGGCTGATCCTCGACACGCATCACATCGTGAGCGACGGCTGGTCGCAGGGCGTGCTGGTGCGCGAGAGCGCCTCCCTGTACGAAGCCTTCCTCCATCGGCGGCCGTCGCCGCTGCCCGAGCTGGGTATCCAATATGCCGACTTCGCCGTCTGGCAGCGCCGGTGGCTCACCGGCGAGGTGCTGGAGGCCCAGCTCGCCTACTGGCGCGAGACGCTGGAGAGTGCGCCGGCTCTCCTGGAGCTGCCCCTCGACCGGCCGCGGCCGCCGGTCCAGACGTTCCGCGGCGCCGTCGAGCCGGTGGCGCTCACGGAGGAGCTGACCGCAGCCCTGCGTGAGCTCGGCCGGCGCGAGGGGGTCACCCTGTTCATGACCCTGCTCGCCGGCTTCCAGGCGCTGCTGCACCGCCTCTCCGGCCAGGACGACGTGCTGGTGGGCTCGCCCGTGGCAAACCGCAACCGCAGCGAGACCGAGGGGCTCATCGGCTTCTTCGTCAACACCCTGGTGCTGCGGGCGCGGTTCGGCTCCTCACAGCCCGAAGGCCTGGACGTCCGTACCCTCCTGGCCACGGCGCGCGCCGCGGCGCTGGAAGCCTACGCCCACCAGGACCTGCCGTTCGAGCGTCTGGTGGAGGAGCTGCGGATCGAACGGAGCCTGGCCCACGGGCCTCTGTTCCAGGTCATGCTCGCCCTGCAGAACGCGCCGGTCGGACGTCTGGAGCTGCCGGGCCTCCTCCTGGCGCCCATGGGCACCGGCGGCGGCACGGCCAAGTTCTACCTCACGCTCTCTCTGGGCGAGAGCGAAGGGCCGCTGGCGGGAAGCCTGGAGTACAACACCGACCTGTTCGACGGCTCCACCGTGCGCCGCCTCGGCGAGCAGCTCGAAGTGCTCCTCGCCGCGGCGGTGGCCGATCCGGACCGGCGTGTCCGGGAGCTGCCGCTGCTCACCACGGCCCAGAGATCGCAGCTCCTGGTGGAGTGGAACGACACCGCCCGGGTTCGCCCGCTGTCTCCCCTGGTCCACGAGCGGGTGGCGGCCTGGGCCGAGCTGCGGCCCAACGCCGAAGCCGTGGTCTCCCGGAGCCGGAAGCTCACCTACGGTGAGCTCGCGGCACGCGCCAACCGCCTGGCCTGGCACCTGCGGTCGCTGGGAGTCGGTCCCGAGGTCCGGGTGGCCGTCTGCATGGGCTGGACGGTTGAGCGGGTGGTGGCCGCCCTGGCCGTCCTCCAGGCTGGCGGCGCCTACGTCACGCTCGACCCGACCTATCCGCCGGAGCGCCTGGCCTACCTGATCGCCGACTCCCGGGCGCCGGTGGTGATCACCGAGGCACGCTACCGCGATCACCTCACTGAGACCGGCGCGACGGTGCTGTCGCTGGACGCGGATTGGGAGTCGATCACTGGCCGCGAGGACGTCCCGCCGGAGAGCGGCGCCGGCCCGGAGAACCTGGCCTACGTCGTCTACACCTCGGGTTCCACGGGCGAGCCCAAGGGGGTCGAGGTCCCTCACGCGGGGCTGCTCAACCTGGTGCTCTGGCACCAGGAGCGGTACGCGGTGCACCCCGACGACCGGGCAGGCCAGGTGGCGAGCCCGGCGTTCGATGCCTCCGTCTGGGACCTCTGGCCCTACCTGGCGGCCGGCGCCGCCTCGTACATCCCGGACGAGGAGACCCGGCTGTCGCCCACGGCCATGGTTCGCTGGTGGATGGAAGAGGGGATCACCCTCACCTTCCTGCCGACGCCTCTGGCCGAGGCGGTGCTGGACGAGGCTGTGCCTCCCGAGTCAGAGCTGGCGCTGCGTGCCCTTCTGGTCGGCGGCGACCGGCTGCATCACGCTCCCGGTCCGGAGTGGCCGTTCCGCTTGGTGAACCACTACGGCCCGGCAGAGTGCAGCGTGGTGAGCACGGCGCTGGACATCCCGGCCGAGCCCTGGGGACACCGCGGCGGCGTGCCCCCCATCGGCCGGGGCATCGACACCGCCCGCCTCTACGTCCTGGATACCGAAGGCGAGCTCGTGCCACCCGGCGTTCCCGGCGAGCTGTATATCGGCGGCGCTGGCCTGGCCCGCGGCTACCTGGGGCGTCCGGAGCTGACGGCGGCGGCCTTCCTGCCGAACCCATTCGCCGGCGAGGCGGGGTCCCGGATGTACCGCACGGGCGACCGCGTGCGCTGGCGCACCGGCGGCGTCCTCGACTTCCTCGGCCGCTTCGACCACCAGGTGAAGGTGCGGGGGATCCGCATCGAGCTCGGGGAGATCGAGGCTGTGCTGGCCCGCCACCCCGCTGTCCGCGAGGCCGCGGTGGTGCTGCTGCGCGGCGGCCGACAGGGAGAGGTCCGGCTCGTCGCCTGCGTGACGCCGGCGGAGGAGGGGAGGACCTCCACGGACGAGCTGCGCGCCTTCCTGCGCGAGCGTCTGCCCGAGGCCATGGTGCCGGCCGCCTTCCTGTTCGTCGACGCCCTGCCCCTGACGCCGAACGGCAAGGTGGACCGGCGGGCGTTGGAGGCCCTGGCTCCCGGAGCGGAGGCCGGCACGGAGTCGCTCTCGGCGGCACCGCGCACCCCCACCGAGGAGATCATCGCCGGCATCTGGGCCGACCTCCTGGGCCGCGAGCGTGTCAGCACGGGCGACGACTTCTTCGCGCTCGGCGGCCATTCGCTCCTCGCCACCCGGGTCGTCTCCCGCGTGCGCGACGCCTTCGGGGTCGAGCTGCCCCTGCGGCGCCTCTTCGACGCGCCGACCGTCGAGGCCCTCGCCGCGGCCATCGACGCGGCGGTCGGCGCGGTGAGGGGAGAGGCCGGAGGGCTGCCGGTACCGCCGCTCACCGCCGGGCTCCGCGGTGACCGGCCGCGCCTCTCCTTTGCCCAGGAGCGGCTCTGGTTCCTGGACCAGCTCGATCCCAGCGCCGCTTCCTATAGCGTCTCCCTGGCGCTGCGGCTCCATGGCGGTCTCGACCCCGAGGTGTTCGCCCGCATCCTGACGGAGGTGGTGCGGCGCCACGAGGTGCTGCGCACCACCTTCGCGCACGCCGGCGGCCAGCCCTACCAGGTCATCGGCCCGCCGGCCGCCGTGCCGGTGCCCGTGGTGGACCTGCGCGGGATGTCCGGGGCGGAACGGGACGAGGAGGTGGCTCTGCGGGCGCGGGCCGAGGCCGCGCGGCCGTTCGATCTCGCCAACGGGCCCCTGCTGCGCGCGCTCCTCCTGCGCACCGGGGAGGAGGACTGGGTGGCA
>DASPJI010000376.1:0-2794 GCA_035628695.1 Thermoanaerobaculia bacterium
GGAGACGGCGTTGCGGGTGGCGCTGGGCGCCGGGCGCCGGGACCTGGTGCGGCAGGCGCTCGCCGAGAGCCTGCCGCCGGCACTCGCCGGTGGCGCCCTGGGTTTCCTCCTGGGGATCTGGGGCACCCGTCTCCTCCTGGCCGCCGCCCCACCCCTGGCGCGGCCGGCCGAGATCGCCTTCGAGCCTCGCGGCCTCCTCTTCGCCCTGGCTGCCTGCATGGTGGTGGCGTTCCTGGCCGGCCTCGCGCCCGCCCTGCAGGACGCCGGCGCGCTCCGGGAAGGCCGCGCCCGCACCGCGGGCCCGGGTGGCCCCAGGGGGGCCCGGGTGCTGGCGCTCCTGGTGGCTCTGGAGGTGGCGCTCTCGCTGCCACTCCTCACCGGCGCCGGTCTCCTCGGCCGGAGCCTGGCGCATCTCTCCAGCACGCCTCTGGGCTTCACGGACCAAGGGGTGGTGACGCTCCGGCTCGAGCCGCCGCCGGCTCGCTATGCAGGTACGGCGGAGCTGGGCGCCTTTTATGATCGGCTCCTCGCACGCGTCGCGGCCGTGCCCGGGGTCCGGGCCGCCGGGCTCACCTCCAGCCTGCCGCTGTCGGGGCTGTACGCCATCACCCTGAACGTCTCTCTGGAGGATGGGGAGCGGCCCGTGGAAGCCGGCTACCGCGGGGTGAGCCCGGGCTACTTCGCAGCACTGCGCATTCCGTTGCGGTCGGGCCGCCTTCCCGGCTCGGGCGACGGTCCCGACTCCGCCAAGGTTGCCCTGGTGAACGAGTCCTTCGCCCGCGCCGCCTGGCCGGCATCATCCGCTATCCAGGCCGTGGGGCGGTCGATCCTCCTGACGGGAGCGGCTGGCATGGTGAGCCGGGAGGTGATCGGCGTCGTCGGGGACGTGCGGCACGCCGGCCCGGCCGAGGAGCCGCGTCCGGAGATCTACGTCCCTTACTCCCAGAGCCCGCTCCGCTTCGCCACCTTGGCGGCGCGGACGGACCGCGGCCCCGAGGCGGTGCTGGCCGCCGTCCGCTCGGCCGTCTGGGAGGTGGACCGCGACCTCGCCCTGGCGGGCGTGCAGCCCCTGGAGCGCATCGTGGAGGCCGCCACGGCCCGCCCGCGCTTCCACCGCCTGCTAGCCGGCGTGCTCGCCGCGGTGGCCGTGGCCCTGGCCGCGACCGGGCTGTTCGGGGTGACGGCTTGGTCCGTGACGCGGCGGACGCGGGAGATCGGGGTGCGGCTGGCCCTGGGAGCGGACCGCGGCCGGGTGGTGCGCGGCGTGCTCCGCGGCGCCCTGGCCCCGGTGCTCGCCGGCCTGGTCCTGGGGCTCGCCGCCTCCCTGGCGCTCACCCGCCTGCTCGCCGGGCTCCTCCACGACGTCGCCCCCACCGATCCGGTCACCTTGAGCGCGGCGCCGCTCCTGCTCCTTCTGATCGCCGTGGCCGCCGCCCTCCTCCCCGCCCGCCGCGCCGCCCGCACCGACCCGGCGGCGGGTCTGCGGGCGGAGTAGAATCGGCTCAGCCGTAGTATCGCACCCAGACCGTCGTCACCGTTACGGCGAGCGAGACCGCGCTCGCGACGGCCAGCCCGAGGCCGAGGCGCTCATTCGGCACAGTCTCTCCGAGCCGGGCGACGTGCAGCAGCCAGGCGCCGGCGGTGGCGATGGGCAGGAAGTATCTCCCCTGGATGCCGTCGATGTAGTCCGCCCGGTAGGGGGTCCATACCGCGTATTGGGAGGCGCTGATCAGCCCCATGACCAGGAGCACTGCCGCGGCGAGGGCTCCCCGTTGCCAGGGTTTCACCCGGATCCGGGGCGAGGTGTCGAGGACCAGCAGCGCCGCGACCAGCGCCGCGTAGGCCAGGAGGAACGCCGTGGGCAACGCCACGTCCGCCCAGCCGAGCTTGCCCACGAACTGCGCCACGTAGCGCGGCGCGTGGCGGACGTAGTCGGCCGAGACGACCGCGGCGAACCGCCAGGGCTCGGCCAGCGCGTCCCGGATCTGCCGGTCCGCGTCCACCGCCGTGCCCGGCCGTAGCGAGACGTCGACGAGGCGGGTGACGTCCAGGGCATAGGCCGTGGCGAGGCCCGAGAGCAGGAAGTGGACCAGCAGCACCGCCCCGCGCCGTCGCCAGGGGAAACGTTGCCGCGGCACGATCAGCGCCACGAGCATCAACGGGAAGTAGGCCGCCTTCGTGAGGCAGGTCAGCACGGAAGAGCCCAGTAGTAGGGCCCAGTCGCGCCACCGGACCTCGCCCTCCCCCCACGCGAGCCGGGCCGCTAGGGCGGCGAGCAGGAAGGCGGCGGCGATGGTCAGCCCATCCGCCGATGCCGAGGAGCGCACGCAGAGCGACATCGGGGTCAGGGCCACCGCCGCCGCGAACCAGCGCAGCCCCGGCGCCAGCCGGATCGCCAGGACGATGACCAGCGTGGACACCAGGAGGTTGGCGAGGCGCATGAGATAGAGGAGCACCAGCGGCGGCGCTCCCACGAGCCTTCCCGCGAGGGCCCCCGCCGCCTGCGGCAGGTAGGGCACGAAGCTGGTGAGGGCGGAGCCGGGGAAGTCGAGGAAGTCGCGCCTCTCCGGCGCCAGCGGCACCTCCAGCGCGACCCGGACCCTCGCCGGGTCGACCCGACGCTCGGGGTGGAACGGCACGTCGTCCAGCAGCCCGTAGGCCACCACCCCCAGGCTCGCCGGCAGCACGTCGCCGACGCGGTCCACGCCGCGGACCGCCCGCAGCCGCCCCTCGCTCACCGCGTAGGAGTGGAAGAAGTGCGCCGGCTCGTCCGGCGTCTGGAAGGGGGGGATGA
>DASPJI010000377.1:0-9372 GCA_035628695.1 Thermoanaerobaculia bacterium
AGGCGCTGCTCCTCGGTCCGGTGCAGGTGATCCCCAGGGAGATGCCGGAGATCGCCTGCCAGAGCCTGGACGTGTTGCTGCCCGAGCCGGGGAGCGCCGCCGAGGAGGATCTGGCGGACGACCTCGTGGCCGAGATGGCCCCGGCGGCGGTCCCCCCCGGCGCGACCGCCGTGGCGTTCCGCGATGGCGCCCGCTGGCTGCGCGGATTCGGGCCGGCGCGCCTGGAGGGACGGAACGAGGTCGAGCGCCTCC
Source organism: Thermoanaerobaculia bacterium (assembly GCA_035628695.1). Taxonomy (GTDB): domain Bacteria; phylum Acidobacteriota; class Thermoanaerobaculia; order Multivoradales; family UBA5704; genus DASPJI01. The sequence goes on from DASPJI010000377.1 coordinate 253, forward strand.
GGGAGGGCGGCGTCTACCTGATCACCGGCGGTCTCGGCGGCGTGGGCCTTACCCTGGCCGAGGAGCTGGCCGGCCGGACGCGGGCGAAGCTCGTCCTCACCGGCCGGACGGCCCTGCCGCCGCGCGAGGAGTGGGGGGCCTGGCTCACCGTGCACGGCGACGGCGACGAAGTGAGCGGCCGCATCCGCAAGCTCCAGGGTCTGGAGACGCTGGGAGCCGAGGTCGCCACCGTCGCGGCCGACGTCACCGATCCGGGGGCCCTGGCCGCGGCGGTGCGCCTGGCCGAGGAGCGCTTCGGCGCCCTGCACGGCGTGATCCACGCCGCCGGCGTGCCGGGCGGCGGCATCGTCCACCTGGAGACCGCCGAGTCCGCCGAGCGCGTGATGGCGGCCAAGGTCCGGGGGACGCTGGCGCTGGAGGAGGCCCTCGCCGGGCGGCGGCTCGACTTCGTGGTCCTCTGCTCGTCGATCACCGCGGTGCTGGGCGACTTCGGCCAGAGCGGCTACTGTGCGGCCAACGCCTTCCTGGACGCCTATGCCCAGGCCGCCGCCCTGCGCTCCGGCCGGCGCGGCCCCTACGTCGTCTCCCTCGGCTGGGACCGCTGGGAGGAGGTGGGCATGGCGGCCCGCTCCACCTCGCCCGCGATGTCCGCAGCGAGGCCGGGGAGGCACCCGCTGCTGGACACCCTGCTCGCCGAGACACCGGAGCGGGACGTCTACCTCACCGAGATGAGCCCCGAGCGTCACTGGGTGCTCTCCGAGCACTGGATCGCCGGCCGTCCCACCGTGCCCGGCACCACCTATCTGGAGATGGCCCGCGCCGCCTTCGCCCGCCGCGCCGCCGGCCGGCCGGTGGAGATCCGCGAGGCCGTCTTCCTCGCTCCGCTGGCGATCGAGGCCGGGGCGAAGCGCCAGGTGCTGACCCTCCTGGAGAAGGAGGGCGACGCCTTCGCCTTCCGTGTGGTCAGCCGGAGCACGGACGGAGGCGAGCTGTGGCAGGAGCACGCCCGCGGCCGGATCGCCGCGCTGGAAGAGGCCGCGCCGTTAGCAGGCCGCCGGCAGGATCCGGCGGCCCTGCTGGAGGCCTGCGCCGGACGGGAGGTCACCTCCCTGGCGAAGCACGAGGGCAACGGTAACGGCGACGGCCTCCACGACGCCTTTCTGGTAACGGGGCCGCGCTGGCGCAGCCTCAAGAGCCTGCGGGTGGCGGATGACGGCCAGGAGAGCGTCGCGGTGCTCGACCTCGGCGAGGAGCTGGCCGGTGACCTGGAGGTCTTCTCCCTCCACCCCGCCCTGCTGGACGTGGCGGCCGGCGCGGTGCAGCTCCTGGGAGAGGGGGATTTCCTCCCGCTGGCCTACGAGAGCCTGCGCCTCCACGCGCCGCTCACCCGCCGGGGCTACAGCCATTTCCGTCTGCGCGGCGGCGGGGCCGGCGAGATCCTGACCTGCGACATCACTCTCCTGGACGAGGAGGGGCGCGAGCTGGTGGAGATCGAAGGCTTCTCCATGCGCCGGGTCGGCAAGGCCGCGGCTTCCCAGCTCCACGCGGGTGGGACGGGGGGTGTGCGGATCGCCGGGCTGCCGGCCCTCGGGGAATCTCCCAAGGCGGCCGGTCACGGCATCCGGCCGCGAGAGGGGATGGAGGTTTTCCGGCGCGTGCTGCGGGAGGGGACCGTGCCCCACCTGGTGGTCTCCACCCGCGATCTGGGGGCAGCCATGGAAGAGGCCGCGGCCCGCGACCGGTCACGGGTGGCCGCGGAGCTGGAAGCGGGCGCCGTTGCCTCTTCCATGGCCGTCGCCCACGCGCGGCCGGAGGTGAGCACTTCCTTCGCGCCGCCGGCCGACGACTTCGAGCGCCGCATCGCCCAGGTCTGGGAGAGCGTCCTCGGCATTGACAGTGTGGGCGTGCATGACAACTTCTTCGAGCTGGGCGGCACCTCTCTTACAGGGATCCAGCTGGTCACCGAGCTCAAGAAGAGCCTGAGCGTCGACCTGCCGACGGTGAGCATCTTCGAGGCCCCCACCGTGGCGGCCCTGGCCCGCTACCTCCGGCCGGCGGGCGGCGAGGCAGGCAGCGTGGCCTCCGCGTTGGGGCAGACCCGCAGCCGGGCCGAGAAGAAGAGGCAGGCCCTATATCAGGCCCAAGCGCAGGCGAAGAAGAGGAGACGATGAGCGAGCCGGAAGAGTTGGAGACAGGAGGGGAGAGCCGGGACATCGCCGTCATCGGCATGGCGGGGCGCTTCCCGCGGGCCGCGCGCCTGGAGGATTTCTGGCGCAACCTGGCGGACGGCGTCGAAGCCATCACCTTCCTCTCCGACGAGGAGCTGGCCGCAGCGGGCGTCTCCCGGGAGCTGCTGCAGCACCCCAACTACGTCAAGGCCGCCAGCCTCCTCGACGGCGTCGACACCTTCGACGCGCCGTTCTTCGGCTACAGCGCCCGCGAGGCCGAGATCATGGACCCCCAGCAGCGCCTCTTCCTGGAGCACGCCTGGGAGGCGCTGGAGGGGGCCGGCTACGTCCCCGAGCGCTTCGAGGGGCTCATCGGCGTCTACGCCGGCGTCGCCTGGAACACCTACCTGCTGTCCAATCTCACCTCCAACCGCGAGCTGTTCGAGGGGGGCGGCGGCTTCCAGGTGTTCATCACCAACGACAAGGACTTCATGCCCACCCGGGTCTCCTACAAGCTGAACTTGAAGGGGCCCAGCGTCGTGGTGCAGACGAGCTGCTCCACCTCTCTGGTGGCGATCCACCTCGCCTGCCTGTCGCTGCTCAACTACGAGTGCGACATGGCGCTTGCCGGCGGCGTCACCGTGCGGGTGCCGCAGAAGGAAGGGTACTTCCATCACGAAGGTGGGCTCTCCTCCCCGGACGGCCACTGCCGCGCCTTCGACGCCCGGGCCGCGGGCACCATCTTCGGCAGCGGCATCGGCGTGGTGGTGCTGAAGCGCCTGTCCGAGGCGCTGGACGACGGCGACCCCATCCGCGCGGTGATCAAGGGCTCGGCGATCAACAACGACGGTTCGGTCAAGGTGAGCTACACCGCGCCGAGCGTCGAGGGGCAGGCCGGGGTCATCGCCGCGGCTCACGCCATCGCTGGCTTCGAGTCCGGCGAGGACCTCGAGACCCTCCGCTACGTCGAGTGCCACGGCACCGGCACCTCACTGGGGGACCCGATCGAGGTCACGGCGCTCACCAAGGCGTTTCGTGAGCACACGGACCGGCGCGCCTTCTGCGCCCTGGGGTCGGTCAAGACGAACCTCGGGCACCTGGACGCCGCGGCGGGGGTCGCCGGCTTCATCAAGACGGTGCTGGCCCTGGAGCACCGGCAGCTCCCCCCCAGCCTGCACTTCGAGGAGCCGAACCCGGTCATCGACTTCGCCAACAGCCCGTTCTTCGTCAACACCGCGTTGCGCGAGTGGGAGACGGAGGACGGCGCGCCGCGGCGGGCGGGGGTGAGCTCCTTCGGCGTCGGCGGCACCAACGCCCACGTGATCCTCGAGGAGGCGCCGGAGCCCGAGCCCTCGGGGCCGTCCCGCCCCTGGCAGCTCCTGCGCCTGTCCGCCCGCAGCGAGACGGCTCTCCAGGCGGCGACGGCCAACCTCCGGGCCTGGCTCGAGGAGAACGAAGAGGCGAGCCTTCCGGACGTGGCCTATACCCTGGCCTTGGGCCGTTCGGTCTTCCGGCACCGCCAGGTCCTGGTCTGCCGCGACCGTGACGAGGCCCTGAGCCTGCTCGCGGGGGAGAATGCCCCGCGCCTCCTCACCGAGACCGACGCCGAGGACCCGCGCGACCGGCCGGTGGTCTTCCTCTTCTCCGGCCAGGGCTCGCAGCATCACGGCATGGCCCGCGAGCTGTCCGAGACCGAGGCCGTGTTCCGGCAAGAGATGGACCGCTGCGCCGAGCTGCTGCGGCCCCGCCTGGGGCTCGACCTTCGGCGGGTGCTGTGGCCCGCCCCTGGCAGCGAGGAGGAGGCGGCGCGCCAACTCGCCCGCACCGCCCTCACTCAGCCGGCCCTGTTCGCTGTCGAGTACGCCCTGGCCCGCCTGTGGATGAGCTGGGGGGTGCGTCCCCAGGCCATGCTCGGCCACAGCATCGGTGAATACGTGGCGGCCTGCCTCGCCGGCGTCTTCTCGCTGGAGGACGCGCTTGCTCTGGTGGCCGCCCGCGGCCGGCTGATGCAGGACCTGCCGGCGGGAGGGATGCTGTCGGTGCCGCTGCCCGAGGAGGAGCTGGCGCCGCTCCTGGGGCCGCACCTCTCCATCGCCGCGGTCAACGAGCCGGCGCGCACGGCGGTGTCGGGGCCGTTCGGTGCACTCGAAGAGCTGGAGCGTGATCTCACGGCGCGCGGCGTGGAGTACCGGCGCCTGCAGACCTCCCACGCTTTCCACTCGACGATGATGGAGCCCGCGCTCCAGCCCTTCCTCGCCGAGGTGCGGCGGCTGCGCCTGCAGCCGCCGGCGGTCCCCTTCCTCTCCAACGTCACCGGCACCTGGATCACGCCGGAGCAGGCGACCGACCCGGAGTACTGGGCCCGCCACCTGCGCCAGCCGGTGCGCTTCGCGGCCGGCGTGGCCGAGCTGCTGCGCGACCCCCGGCGCATCCTCCTGGAGGTGGGGCCGGGCCGCACCCTGGCGACGCTGGCGGCCCGTCACCCCGGCCGGACCGGCCAGCCCGTGCTCGCATCGCTCCGCCACCCGCAGGACGACACCTCCGACCTGCGGATGATGCTCGAAGCCCTGGGCCGCCTCTGGCTCTCCGGTCTGGCCGTGGATCCCGCGGCGTTCTACGGCGGCGAGCACCGGCGGAGGGTGGCGCTGCCCACCTATCCCTTCGAGCGCCAGCGCTACTGGATCGATCCCAAGCCCCTGGCCCTCGTCGAGCCCGCCGCTTCGCGGCCCGGTACTCCGGTCAAGCGCGCCGACCTGGCCGACTGGTTCTATCTGCCGTCCTGGAAACCGTCGCTTGCCACCGGAACCGCGGAGAGCACGGGTCCGCGCCGCTGGCTCGTGCTGGCCCACCGGTCCGGTCCCTCGGCACGGCTCGCCGAGTTGCTGTCTCACCGGCAGGCCGAGGTGGTGACGGTCCATCCCGGCGACGATTTCGAGCAGCGACTTGCCAGTCTCGCGAGCGACGCGCCTCTCACTGTCCTTCACGCCTGGGCCCTCGGCTGGGACCTGCCCGCCGCCTCTGACGCCCCCGGCTTCGAGGCCGCCCAGGAGCAGGGCTTCCACGCCCTGGTCTCCCTCGCCCGAACGTTGGGCCGTCGTCCCGGTCCCGTCGATCTCCTGGTGGTGGCCGACGGCCTCGCCGCCCTCACCGCCGCGGAGCCGACCGCGCCGGAGAAGGCCACCCTGCTCGGCCTTCTCAAGGTTCTCCCCCAGGAGCTGCCCCACGTCACCTGCCGGGCCATCGACGTGGCGCTGCCACCCTCCGGCTCCCGTCAGGAGTCCGCCCTCCTGGAGCGCCTCCTGGCCGAGATTTCTCACTCACCCTCCGACGAGTTGGTCGTCCTGAGGGGCCGCGAGCGCTGGGTCCCTGACTTCGAGCCCGTCCGTCTCGACTCCAGGTCTACGCTCCTCCGCGAAGGGGGCGTCTATCTCCTCACCGGAGCTCTGGCCGGCAATGGCTTCGCCCTGGCGCGCCTCCTGGCCCGTGACGCCCGGGCCCGCCTCGTCCTCCTGGAACCTCCATCCACGCCGGGTGGGGGAGGGGGGCCGGATCGTCCCGCGCAGGCGACTGGCAGCGTGGGGGCCGGGGAGGGCGGAGCGCACACGAAGGAGCCGAGCAGGGACGATCCGGCCCCCCGGGCGGGGGGCGACCGCCACGCTCGAATCGGCCTCCTCGAATCCCTGGGAGCCTCCGTCCTCCTCCTGGAGACCGATCTGGCCGACGAGTCCGACCTCCGCCGCGCGCTGGCCGAGGCCGAAGCCCACTTCGGCCCCCTGCACGGCGTCATCCACGCCGCCAGCACCCAGGGGGAGCGGACCTTCCGCGCCCTGGCCGAACTGGGACCCGAGGAAGCCGCCTGGCACTTCCGGCCCAAGGCCCACGCCCTGTACTCCCTGGACCGGGTCCTGGCCGGCCGTCACCTGGACTTCTTCGCCGTGATCTCCTCCCTGGCCACCGTCCTGGGAGGCGTGGCGTACGGCGCGTACGCGGCGGCCAACGCTTTCCTGGACGCCTTCGTCCGCGAGAGGAATCGCCAAGAGGGTTCCTCCTGGCTCGCCCTGGACTGGGATGTCTGGCAGTTCGAGGACGAGACCGAGCAGATCCTGGCGGTGCGTGAAGACCTCGCCGGCCTCGCCATGACTCCGCGCGAGGGGGAGGAGACCTTCCGGCGGGCCCTCGCCGCGCCAGCTGACCGCCTCCTCGTCTCCACCGCGGACTTGGCGGCGCGCCTCGCCCAGCGGCGGGAGCGGATCGAGGCCGCCCGCGGCCGCCACACCCAGGTCCCCAGCCAGGGGACCGCGGGCACCATGACCTCGAAGGCCCTCCATCCGCGCCCCCTCCAGACTCCGTACACGCCCCCGGAGACCGAGCTGGAGCGGCGCATCGTCGAGGTCTGGCAGCGGACCCTGGGGTTCGAGCAGATCGGCGTCCATGACAATTTCTTCGAGTTGGGTGGAGACTCCTTCCTCGCCATCCAGGTGGTGGCGAAGATCAAGGAAGAGCTGCAGGTGGACCTCCCCGTCGCCCGGCTCTATCAGGGGCTGACCGTCCGCGCCCTGGCCATCCTCCTCGACGAGGAGAAGGCGGCCGGACAGCGGGCGGCGCAGCTCGAAGAGCGGCGCGAGAGCATGGGGAAGCGCAAGCAGTTCCTGGAGCAGCGCCGTGCAGGCAGAAAGACCGAGGTGAGCTGAGATGTCCGCAGACGAGACCCAGTACGACGGCTCCGAGATCGCCATCATCGGAATGGCCTGCCGCTTCCCCGGCGCCTCCACTCCCGAGGCGTTCTGGCGCAACCTGGTGGCCGGGGTGGAGTCCTTGACGACGCTCAGCGAGGAGGAGCTGCTGGCCGCCGGCGTGCCGCGCGAGGCCCTGCGCGACCCGCGCTACGTCCCCCGCGCCGGCTTTGCCGAGGGGATCGAGTACTTCGATCCCGCCTTCTTCGGCTACACGCCGCTCGAAGCCAAGATCATGGACCCCCAGCACCGCCTCTTCCTGGAGTGCGCCTGGGAGGCCTTCGAGCACGCCGGCTACAACCCCGAGGGGAACCGCGACCGGGTGGGCGTCTTCACCGGCGCCAAGACCAACACCTACCTCTTCAGCCTGTTCTCCAACCGCGAGCTCTTCCGCACCCTCGACAGCTTCCAGCTTGCCCTGGGCAACGACCTGGCGGCGATGGCGACTCGCATCTCCTACAAGTTCAACTTGAAGGGGCCGAGCTACGGCCTGCACACCGCCTGCTCGACATCGCTCGTGGCCGTCCACCTCGCCTGCCAGAGCCTGCTGCTCGGCGAATGCCGCATGGCGCTCGCCGGCGGCTCCGCGGTCAACATTCCGTACCGCACCGGCTACCTCTATCAGAAGGGGGGGATCCTCTCCCCCGACGGGAGCTGCCGCACCTTCGACGAGAAGGCCCAAGGGAGCAACTTCAGCAACGGGTCGGGCGCGGTGCTGCTCAAGCGCTTGGAGGACGCCCTCGCCGACGGCGACCACGTGCACGCCATCATCCGCGGCACGGCGAGCAACAACGACGGCTCCGCCAAGGCGAGCTTCACGGCGCCCGGCGTCGAGGGGCAGGCCGACCTTCTCATCGACGCCCTGGCCTGCGCCGGCGTCGACGCCGACACCATCTCCTACATCGAGGCCCACGGTACCGGCACCGACCTCGGCGACACCATAGAGATGCTGGCGCTTACCGAGGCGTTCCGCGCCTCCACCCCACGCCGGGGCTTCTGCGCCATCGGCTCGGTGAAGACCAACGTCGGTCATCTGGAGGTCGCCGCCGGCGTCGCCGGGCTCATCAAGACGGCGCTCGCCCTGGAGCACAGGCAGATCCCCCCCAGCCTCCACTACGAGAAGCCGAACCCGCGCATCGACTTCGAGTCGAGCCCGTTCTATGTCGCCACCCAGCTCACCGGTTGGCAGTCCGACGGCCCGCGCCGCGCCGGCGTCAGCTCGTTCGGCATCGGCAGCACCAACGCCCACGTGATCATGGAGGAACCCCCTCCGGCGGTCCCGGTGACGCCGTCGCGCCCCTGGCAGCTCCTGCTGCTGTCCGCCCGCAGCGAGCCCGCGCTGAACACCATGACGGCGAACCTGGCGCGGCGGCTGGAGTCGCTCACCGATACCGACCTGCCGGACGCGGCCTACACGCTGCAGACCGGCCGCAAGGACTTCGGCTGGCGCCGCGCCGTCCTCTGCCGTGGCACCGCCGACGCGGTGGCGGCGCTCTCGGGTGCGGACCCCGAGCGGGTGCTCACCCATCTGCGCGAGCCGGCCGACCTCCCCGTCGCCTTCCTCTTCCCCGGCCTGGGGGATCACCACGCGGAGATGGGCCTCGGGCTCTACCGCACCGAGCGGGTGTTCCGGGAGGAGCTCGACCGCTGCGCCGAGCTGCTCCGGCCCCACCTCGGCGTCGACCTGCGGGAGGTGCTCTACCCACGCGGCACCGACGCGGGGGAGGCGGGGACCGGCAAGCTCGACCTGCGGCGCATGCTCGGCCGCGGGGAAAAGGAGACGGGGCCGCGGCGCATCGACGAGACCTGGCTCGCCCATCCCGCCCTCTTCGCCGTCGAGTATGCCCTCGCCCGGCTGTGGATGTCCTGGGGCATCGTGCCGCAGTCGCTGGTGGGCTACAGCCTCGGCGAGTATGTCGCCGCCTGCCTGGCCGGCGTGCTGGAGCTGCCGTGCGCCCTCGCTCTGGTGGCGCGGCGGGCGCGGCTGATCCAGGACCTCGAGCCCGGCGCCATGCTGGCCGTCTCGCTGCCCGAGGCGGAGCTGATGCCCCACCTGGAGAGCCACGGCCTCTCCCTCGCCGCGGTCAACGGCCCGGCGATCTGCGTCGCCGCCGGGCCTGTGACGGCCGTGGACACGCTGGAGCGCGACCTCGGCGCGCTGGGGGTGGCCTGCCGCCGCCTGCCCACCCACCACGCGTTCCACTCCAGCATGATGGCGA
>DASPJI010000378.1:0-2450 GCA_035628695.1 Thermoanaerobaculia bacterium
AGGGCCGGGAACAGGTCCCCCGGCTCGGTCACCCGGATGGGGGCGTCGAGGGCGAGGTCGAGCCGCAGCCGGCCGACCGCCTGCTCGCGGATCTGCCGCGCCGTGGCCAGGCGCCGCTCGACCTCCTTCGAGTCCGCCTCGGCGCGCAGGACGTCGACGCGGGTGGTCTCGCCGGCCTCGAAGAAGATCTGCGCCTGGTCGCGCCGGCGGCCGGCGAGCTCCAGGTTGCGCTGCTCGACCGCGACGAGGTCCTCGGCCTGCAGCACGGTGAGGTAGTTGGCGACGACGCTGGCGATCACCTGGTCCGTGGTGCCGGAGAGCCCCTGGCGGGCGCTCTGGATGCCGAGCCGGGCCTGCTGGAGCGCCTTGCGCTCGCGGTTGCCGGCATAGATCGGCTGCGACAGGGTCAACCGGTAGCTCCAGTCGTTCTCGGGCAGGATCGTGGTCGAGTCCTCCCCCGAGCCGAAGGCGACCTCGCGGTCGTTGCGGGTGTAGTTGCCCTGGAAGTTGATCTTCGGCAGGATCGCCGAGAAGACCACGTCCTCCTGGGCCTCGAGCACCGACACCTCGGCGCGCGACCGGCCGATGCCGGGGTTCTGGGTCACGGCCATCTGAAGGGCCTCGGCCAGAGTCAGGGTCACCGGCTCGGCCGACGTTGTTGCCGGGGTGGCCGGGCTGGCCGGGGTGGACGAAGGCGGCGGCGCCGTCTGCGCGGACACCGCCACCGGCAGTATCAGAACAAGGAACAGCAAGGTTCCGAGCCTCAAAAGCGTATCTCCTTGGAAAGGGGCCTAGGGGGTCGTGCCCGCCCGCAGGCCCGCGGCAAGAAACGGGATCATGAAGCGCAGCGCCTCGTCCGGATTGGACGGCTGGCAGAGCCCGTGGGAGTGCTTCTCCAGGGCATGGCTGCAGGCCACGGTGTGGCCCATGGCGCCGGCGACGAAGTGGAGCCGCCAGAGAAGCTCCTGGCCTGGCAGGGGAGAGAGGATCCGGCCCAAGGCTTCGGTGAAGCGGCGGACCACTTCGCCGATCTCCTCCAGCAGCATCTCCCGCACCTCCTCGGAGGGCTCCATGTAGGCCCGGCCCATCAGCCGGGCGAAGTCCCGCACCCCCTCCGGCGTCTCGCGGGACATCCGGAGGAGCGGCGACAGGAACGCGTTCAGCACCTGCTCCACCGCGTCGTCCGCGGTGAGGTCGCAGGCTTCGAGCAGGCGCAGGCGCTGCTCGTTCAGCGGCTTGAGGCGCCGCGAGAAGACGGCGCGCACCAGCCCCTCCTTGGAGCCGAAGTGGTAGTGCACAGCCGCCAGGTTCGCCCCCGCCCGCTGGGTGATGGCGCGCAAAGACGACGCCTGGATGCCCAGCTCGGAGAAGAGGCTCTCCGCGGCATCCAGCAGCGCCTCACGGGTATCGACTTGCTCTGTCGTAGGGCTCAGGGTCTCAGTCATGATTCAAACGTCCGTTTCAAACAGACGTTTGAATCATAGCGGGATTCGGCTGGCTGTCAACCCCCCTGAAGCGGAAAGGCCCTCCACCCCGGAGGGCGGAGGGCCTGGAGGTCAAAGGCGGGAGCCCGCCCTCAACCGCACTGGTGGTAGCCGGTCGGCACGGTGCAGGTCGTCCCACAGGTGTGAAACACGGTGGGAGCCACGCATCCGACCGTGCCCGGGCATTCGCAGCCGGTCGGCGCCAGGCACTCTTCGCTGGTGCCGACACCGCCCGCCACCTTCTGCATCGGGTCGAGGTGACGGAGGGTCTCGCGATGGAGCGACAGCTTGGTGGTCCTCTTTCTCATTGAGCATTACTCCTATTTACGGTCAAGCCAGCCGTAGCCGGCGGGTAAACCCGTCCAGAGTGCAGAGCCGTTCTTGGATGAACCTAGGGCTCTGACTCTATACGACGGCGCCCACCCTTTATTACACCGCTGCTTCAGCTCTTCGGCCGGCCGGCGAGGATGAGCTCGCGCCCGGCCAGGTAGAGCAGCAGGCAGATCACGGCGAACGGGATCAGCGACAGGGCGTCGGCCCAGGGGCCGGCGAAGAAGGGGTTGGAGCCCTCCATGAAGCGGGTGATCCGGTCGCTGAAGCCGGCCATCTGGCTGGCCATGATGGCGATGGCGATACCGGCGATGGCGCCGCCGGCGATGTAGCCGGACGCCATGAGCACGCCGGGGCTCTTGTCCCCCTCGGCGGCAAGCTCCTCCTCGGTCAGCTTGCGGTGCGCCAGCTTGCGGCGCAGGTGGCGGTCGACCAGCCAGCGGACGATGCCGCCGGCGAGGATCGGCGTCGACGCCGAGAGCGGCAGGTAGACGCCGACCGCGAAGGCGAGGGAGGGGATGCCCGACATCTCCAGCACGACGGCGATCATCACCCCCAGGAGCACCAGGCCCCAGGGGAGCTGCCGGTCGAGGATGCCCTTGATGATGTAGGACATCAGCGTCGCCTTCGGCGCGT
>DASPJI010000379.1:0-2966 GCA_035628695.1 Thermoanaerobaculia bacterium
GACCAGGATGTCGCTGATCGGATAGAAGCTGCTCTCCAGGTGGGGGATGGAGACGCGGGTCCAGTTGGTTCCCCCATCCGTGGTCTTGAAGAGGCTGTTGGAGACCGCGGCGTAGATCGTCTCGGGATCGGAGGGGGCCACGGCCACGGTGGTCACGGCAAGCCCCTGGAGGTCCTCGATCGCCGGCTGGAAGGTGGCGCCGAAGTCCAGGCTGCGGTAGAGCCCGGGGCCGTCGGAGTCGCCCAGGACGCCGACAAAGACCCGGTCCGTTCCCGCGGCGAGGGACCTGGGGTCTCCGAAGACGCGGCCCGGCAGGTTGGCCGAGCGCCGCCAGGTGGCGCCGGAATCCGTGCTGTAGAAGATCCCGCCGGTGAACGCCGCATAGGCCCGGCCGCCACGCTGGAAAACGACGGCCAGAGCGTTGACGTCGGGCGCGCCGGCAACCCTCTGCCACCTCCGGCCACGGTCGACGCTCCGGTAGAGGCCCGCCGGTGTGGTGGCCAGCAGCGTCCTTGGCCGGTCCGGGTCGAAGGCCAGTGAGAAGAAGAAGGGGTTCGGGGGGAGGCCGGCGCTGATCCGCTCCCAGGTGCCGCCCTGGTTGAAGCTCCGGAAGACGCCCTGGCCGTCGACGCCGGCATAGAGCCAGCCGCCCGCGGCGTCGTTGGCCAGCGAGCGCACCGCGCCCGCGAGGTTGCCGCGGCGGGCCCAGGTGATCCCCCCGTCGGTCGAGCGGTAGACCCCCTGGCGCGTCCCGGCGAACAGAGTGTCCGGCCGCCGCGCGTCGGTCGCCAGCGAGAACGTGGCGGCGACGTTGCCGTCGGGCTGCGGCGCGCCCGCCCAGACACGGACCCAGTTGCCGCCGCCGTCGACGGTCTTGAAGACGGCGCCGCTCTCGCCGGCGGCATAGATGGGGCCGAAGGGGCGAGGGGTGGCGGCGAGGGCGACGATCGTCTCGGAGCCGGTACCGCGGCTCAGGAGCCCCCAGGTGTCGCCGCCGGTGGAGCTCTTGTAGATGCCCCCCCGCCGGGCGGCGGCATAGACGGCGCCGGTCGGGTCGACCACCAGCGCCGTCACCGACGCGCCCTCGGGGCCGAGCGGGCTCCAGAAGCCGGTGCCGGCGACCGCGGAGGGGACGGGAGCCGCGGCGAGGATCGACAACAGGCAGAGGAGGGGGCGCAGCAGTCGCAGTCGAGTCATGTTTCAGCTCCTAGAAGAAGATCAGTTGTCGAAGGCCTCCATCTAATTGTACGGATGAGGAGCCTCGCGCGTTGTGCGAGCGACGATGCGGAGGCGACGATCCACCTCTATATAATGTCGTCACTCGCTCCTGAGGTCCCAGCGTCTCGTCTGTCCGCTCGTCCTGCTCGCCCTCCTGCCGGCCGCCTCGGCGGCGGCCTCCGGTTCCAATCCCTCCCGGTTCGCCTCCCTGGACGGCATCACCCTGTTCACCGCCGACGACGGCGTCCACGGCCTCCGCGGTGCTCTGGAAACTTCCCGCGGCGTCCGTCTGAAGAGATAGCCAGCCGGCGGCTCAACCTTTTCGCCGCCGATGGTGTCTCTTCATCAGGAAGGGAGAACCTGCCGTCTCCTGGCCCTGAAGAGGCGCGGGGCACTTCCGATGCGGTAGCGATCGGACGGGGAAGTGCCCGGCGCCCTTCAGGGCTCATGCTTCTTCTCTCGCCAGAGCCTCCGGCTCTCCCTCCTCCCAACCCCCAGGGCAAGGTGTAGGTGATCAGGCTGCCCAACGCAGGGGAGCCGGCCGCGGGGGCCAAGTCGGCGCGGCCCGAGGCCCGATGGCCCTCGAGAAGGCCCGCCGCCAGACCGAGGAGATCTCGGCGGCGGCCGCGGCGCTCGAACGGGTCATGCCCGGCGTCGAGGTGAATCTCTCCGGCGTGACCGGGGGGCCGTCGGAGGTCGTCGACCGGCGCGGCGCGCTGACCGGGGCGGCCCCCGGCGCGGGCAGCGAGACGATCGTGCGCGAATTCCTGGGCCGTCACAGCGCCCTCACGGGCTCTCGGCCGCCGACGTCGCGGACCTCGTGGTCCTCGGCGACAGGCCCGGCGGCACGAGCGGTCTGCGCATGTTGCGCATGGAGCAGCGGATCGACGGCCGTCCCGTCTTCCAGAGCGAGACCCGCTTCCTCCTCGACGGTGAAGGCCGGCTGATCAAGAGCGTCGGGCTCACAGCGGCGAGGTCTGGGCGGTCAAGCTGTGGGGGCTCCGCAACCGGATCATCGCCGATCCGGCCGGCGCCAACGGCGACGTGCCGACCGGCAACCAGACGACCCTGCAGCTGGTCATCGACGGCCTCAAGATGACGCCGGTCGATCCCGCGTTCACCGACGGCCGGGACGCCATCCTCGATGCCGACTGCGCCACCAACGCCTGTGCCCACGAGGACTTCATCTGGCAGACTTCGCCGAGCGCGGGCTCGGCTGGGGAGCGGCGCAGCCGTGCTGGCGAAGCGAGGCTCATTCCTCCTGGGGCAGCCGTTGCCCCGGCAGAACGGCCATCATCCCCGCTGGTATGGCCTCCGTACCCGGCGAACCAGCCTCCGTACCCGAGGTAGGAAGGCCGTACCCACGGGGATGGCCTTCGCGCCCTGGGTATGGCCTTCGTACCCGACGGGATAGCTTCCGTACCCCGGGTAGGGAAGCGGTACCTCCGGGGATGGTCTCCCTACCCGGGGTATGGCGGTCAAATCGCCGGGGAGGACGGCCCTCTCCCCGGGTATGGCCCTCGTTTGTCTCTCCCATCTATATAGATGCAGGGGATGGGCTTGTAGCTGCAGGGGGAAGGGCGTGCCCCTCCGGGCGGGGGCTTCCTCCCATAGGCGCTAACTTAACCCTCCAAGCTGAAAAGCAGCCTGGACAGCTTGGGGGGCCTGTTTGCTGCGGGCTCGGGGAGAGTCCAAGACGTGACGGGCGATCTCAGAGGCCTTGCGGATGAGCTCGGTGAAGCTCAGCT
>DASPJI010000380.1:0-4858 GCA_035628695.1 Thermoanaerobaculia bacterium
GTTCTCGAGACGCCTGCCGTGTTCTTCACGGACCTGGTCCAGCTCTTCGACCTGCTCTTCCAGGCGCAGCGCGGCCTCTTCCATGGCGAGCCCCTGCGCCTCGGCTCGTTTCAGCAACCGGTCGAGCCGCCGTTCCACACCGGGCCTCGCCGCGGCCTTTTCCCTCTCCTGGGTCTTGCGCCACTCCTTGCGCAGGACGATACCCATCGCATACACCAGGAGGGCGAAGGGTACGGAGACGATGGCGGCGAAACCGATCAGTCCGGGATCCATGGCGGCCCCCCTAGTCTATCCTTCTCCCATCTGGACAGGAGGTAGCCGATGCGCGGCGTGCTCGTGATGATGCTGGGGGCGGTGCTGGTGACGGTGTCTGGGTGCTCTGCGCTGGTCGGGGTGATCGATCAGGCGACCGGCGCGGACGAGGCCCGGCTGCTGCGGCAGACCGGCATGCCGGCCGAGGCCGAGGTCCTGCGGATCTGGGACACCGGGACGACGGTCAACGACGATCCGGTGATCGGGATGGAGGTCGAGGTGCTCCCCGCGGAGGGCGAGCCGTTCCAGGCCGTCATCCCGCGGACCTGGATCTCGCGCCTCGACATCCCGCGGTTCCAGCCCGGCCGGGTCATCGCCGTCCGCTTCGACCCCGAGACTCCGGCCCGCGTGGCGCTCGACGATCCCCCCTTCCCGGCCAACGACGAGGAAGCCGGCGAGCCGGAGGGCGCCGCCGGCGTCGAGACCAGCGTGGGCTTCGGCCTGCGGCTGTGCGCCAGGACCCGGGAGGGGGACGGCGAAGGCGTCGAGACCGTGTTCCTCGTCACCGGACCGGCGGGCCGGCGCTTCGAGTCCCAGCGGATCGCCCCGGCGCGCGGCCGGTGGACCTGCGTCCTCTTTCCCGAGGACTTCGCCCCGCCGGTGCCCGTCCCCCCGGGCCGCTACCGCTACGAGATCCGCGTCAACGGCGAGACCGCCGAGCGCGGCGTCCTCACCCTTGACGGCTGACGGCGGAACGGTGAGACGACGCGGCCGGCGCGCAGAGGTTCCCGGCCTGATCCAAAAGGAAGCGCCGGCCCGGAAGCCCGCGGCCGGCGCTCCTACACCCTCCGGACCGGTGCTACTGCTTCTTGGGCGCGTGCTCGGCCGCGTTCCACGAGCCGCGATAGTCGCCGCACAGCCAGCCGGTCTTGTTGCCCGGCTTGCCGCCGCCGTAGCTCGAGTTGATGGTGTCCTGGCTCAGGCCCAGGTCGAAGGTGTTGGGGTCGGCGCCGATGCCACCGTTGCCGCAATAACCGGCGCAGAAGCACCCCAGCGGACCGCCGGAGCCACGGACCAGCGACGGCACGACGCAGGTCCAGCCGGTGTTGGGGCCGAAGTACTGTTTCACCTCGGCGGGCGGGACGTTGATGAAGATGTCCCCCTGGTCGCCACCGACGCCGCCGTTGCCGCAGCCCGCGGCGGTGCACGAGCAGTCCATGTTGGAGCCCTGGGCGAGGGCCGCGCCGGCGGTGAACAGGATGATGAGACTGACGAGAAGCAGGGTACGCATTTTCATGACAGACCTCCTCCTTGGGGTTTCGTTTTCACTCCCTCGAATGCGCTTGCGCGTTCGCTTCGAACCAGGATAAAGGCAACCTTTGTGCCAGCCTGGCGAACGCTGAAACGATGAGCGGAAATCCCTTTTAGATCAGTCATTTGGCCGGACCTGAGCGCCCCTGGCAGCCGATTGTCGACGGATGACGCTCTATGTCGGCCAATGTCGATCGACATGTCGGCTCGCCTCCTCTCCTTGACTTCCATTCGCTCCCGGACAGACGATGGAGGGAGAGGAGATCCATTCATGAGAACTCTCGCCTGGGGGTTGTTCCTTGGCCTTTTTCTGTCGATTCCCGTCGCGGCGGGCGTGGGGGCTTGGACGCCGGAGGGAGGGATCGAGCCGGTCTTTTCGCGGCTGCTGGCGGACCCCGGAGACCCGGAGACGCTCTACGCGCTGGTCTACATGCAGGACCCCGACAGCTCCCACGCGCTCTGGAAGAGCACCGACGGCGGGGAGAGCTGGAGATCCATCCAGAACGGCATCCCCCCGGTCCACCTGCTGGCGGTCGATCCGCTGCAGGCCGGGCGGCTCTACGCCTGGGACAGCTCCAACTACTCGCTGCCGAAGCTCTGGGCGAGCGAGGACGGCGGCGAGACCTGGGCGCTCCGCTACGACGCCGAGGTCCGCGCGACGGTCTCCCAGCTCTGGCAGATCCTCGCCAGCCCGGTCCGCCCCGGAGTCCTCTATGGCTTGAGCGAGACGGTGGCCGGCGAGCCGCCGTTCGGCTTCGCCATCTACCGGTCGGCCGACGGCGGCGCGACGTGGACGCGCCGCGGCGCGGTGGGCACCAGCCGCGCCTCCATCGAGTCGCTCCTCCACCATCCGGCGCGCAACCGGCTCGAGTATTTCGACAACGACGGGTTCTACACCAGCGACGACAACGGCCTCACCTGGATGGTGCGGGGGACCTTCCGCGGCCAGGGGTTCCAGTTCGTGACGCGGAGCCACGCGGCCCCGGACCGGCTCTACGGCATCCCGGCCATGGGCGCGCCGTGCCTGGTCCGCAGCGATGACGGCGGCGCTCGCTGGACGAGGACGCGCCGGCCCGAGTTCCCGGGCAGCCTGTCCTGCACCTCCCTTGCCGTCGCGCCGGACGATCCCGGCCTTCTATGGGTGAAGGCCGAAGGACAGCTCGGCAGCCGGTACGTCCATATGATCTCGACCTCGCGGGACGGCGGCGCCACCTGGTCGCGTCCCCGGTCCTTCCCCTCCTCCTTCCCGATCGCGGTGGCGGGCGATCCCGCGACGCTCTTCGCGGCCGGCGGCGACGGCTACACGGCCGAAGGTCCTTTCAAGAGCACCGACGGCGGGCAGACCTGGACACCGTCCTGGGACGGCATCGTGACCGGCGACCTGCGCCAGGCCCTCGTCGCCCTCCCCTCGTCCTGACCGAACCCTCTCCTCGTCTCCGTCGTCCGCACCGCAGGCTCCGCGGGCGGCCGGATCGCTCGCAGCCTGGACGGCGGCGCCACCTGGGAGCTGCCCGCGCTCCCCCGCGAGTACTGGAACCTTGCCGCCGACGCCAACGGCCGGCTCCTCTATGCGCTCCGGTCCGACACCGGCCGGGTGATGAGGAGCACCGACAGCGGCCTGAGCTGGGGCGAGGCGACGCCCGGTGGCCCGGCCTTCCTGGGATCTCTCTTCGCCGATCCGTTCCAGTCGGGACGGCTCTTCGCCGCCACCGAGGAGAGCTCAACCGGGCCGACGCGGGTCGCCGTCTGGCGCACCGCCGACGCAGGGAGGAGCTGGGCGCGCCGCCACGCCGGTCTCCCGGTCACCTGCACGCACATCGCCTCGGTCGACGTCTGCCCCTCCTTGTACGCGGTGACCTCCGATCCACGGAACCCCGACCGGATGCTGATGTCCTTCGGTGGATCCGGCGGCCTCTTCTCCGCCGATCCGGGGGTCTATGTCAGCCCCAACGGAGGGCGGCGCTGGCAGCTCGCGGCTCAGAGCCCGCCCGGGATCGTCATCTCCTTTGCCGTGGACCCCACCCCCTCCGGCACCGTCTTCCTGGCCGGAACGTCGAAGGGCATCTACCGATCGGCGGACGGGGGGAACCACTGGTCGAAGCTCGCGACCAGCGGCCTGCCGGTGGACGCGGCGGTCCGGCAGCTCCTACACGACGGCCAGAGCGGCGCCTGGTACGCCGTCACCGAAGGCGAAGGCATCTTCCGCAGCACCGACGGCGGGACCACGTGGGCCGGCATCAACGCCGGCCTGCCGGATGTCGCCAGGCCGGTCGTCGTGGTCGATCCCCAGGCCCCGGGCCGGCTCTTCGCCGCGGTCCGCGGCCAGGGCCTGTGGAGTTGGAGCACGCCGGGCTCCTGAATCGCCTGACACGGGCTCCATCCCTCTGCTACGCTGGGAGGGATGGAGCCTGTCGAGCCCTCTCCGGAATCCCCGTCCGCTCCGCCGCCCGCGCCTCCCTCCACCACGCCATCCGACCTCCGCGAGCAGCCGCCCGCGGGGGGGAGCTGGCGGGCGGACGCGCTGGCGCGCAGCGGCCACAGCCGCCTCGGGGAGGAGATCCGACCGCCGCAGGAGGATCTGGACGAGGACCGGTCGCACGAGGTCTGCGCCACCATCTGCCGCAACCTGCTGGGGGACTTCACCCCGGCCCTGCTCCTGCTCTCGGCGGCCGAGCGCCGGCGGGCGCAGGCGTTCCTCGCCTATACCTTCACCCTGTTCGACTTCGCCCGCCAGCGCGGCGTCGAGGGGGAGCGCCTGGCGCAGATCAACCGCTGGGAGTTCACGTTGGAGGCGGCGCTTTCGGGGCAGCCGGTGGGGCAGCCGGTGTTCGTAGGCATGGCGCGCGAGCAGAAGCGGCGCCCCTGGCCGCCGGAGGCCCTGGACGCGGTGGCCACCTGCGCCCGCCGGCGCGCCACCCGCCGCCGCCCCGCGACCCCCGAGGAGGCGGACGCCGAGGCCGAGCGCCTGGCGCGGGCCGTGGGTCACGGCCTCATCGGCGCGCCGCCGCCGGGCGAGGTGAGCGCCTTCGCGGGCGCCCTGGTGCGGCTGCGCACGCTGCAGGTCCTGGGCTCCGAGATGCGCGGCCGGCGCTGTCCCATCGCCGTCTCCGAGCTGCCCGACGGCGACGACGAGCCGGGACCCGAGCCGGCGCGCCTCCTCGCGGCCGCCCAACGGGAGTGCCGGCGCCTGCGCCCCCGGCTGCTACGGGCCTCGCGGGGACTGGTGGACCTGCCGCCGGGCTATCGGCGAGGCGCCATCTTCTGTCTGCTGGCGGGCCTCCACCTCCTCACCGCG
>DASPJI010000381.1:0-2652 GCA_035628695.1 Thermoanaerobaculia bacterium
CTACCTCGACCGCCAGGTCGGACGCCTGCTCGACTTCCTGGAGAGCCGGGGGGCACTGGACGACACCCTGGTGGTGCTCGTGGCGGACCACGGCGAGAGCCTGGGCGAGCACGGCATCGTCTTCCGGCACGTCGGTCTCCACGACACCACCACCCACGTGCCGATGATGATCCGCTGGCCCGGCCCGGGGAAGAAGGGGCGGCGGATCGAGGGGCTGGTGCAGACCATCGACCTCTTCCCCACCATTCTGGGCGCGGTGGGTCTGCCGGTGCCGCAGCAGGACGGCGAAGATCTGCGGAAGCTGACCGGCGACGGCCGCAAGGGGCGGCGGGCGGTCTTCGCGGAGCACGCGGCCAAGCTCGGCCTGATGGCGCGCACCCGCGAGCACAAATACATCCTGAGCCAGGGCAATCCCCAGTTCTTCCCCGACGGCCCCTCCCTCTATGACGTGAACGCCGACCCCGGCGAGACCCGCAACCTCGCCGGCCAGAACCTCGCGGCCGAGCGGCAGATGGCCGACCTCCTCTTCCGTTGGCTCGCCGACCGGCGGCACCACACGGAGACCACGCCCAAGGACCTGTCGCCGGAAGAGATCGAGCGCCTCAGGGCGCTGGGGTATATCCGGTAGGGGTCGACTCGTCCGCCTCCTCCGCCCGCTGACGGGGGCTGACGAACCAGGCGACGCCGATGCCCAGGAGGTAGAGGACCAGGGCCGGCACGGCGAACAGGGAGAGGTTCAGGATGTCCGGCGTCGGCGTGATGATCGCCGACACGGTGAAGACGATCAGCACCGCCCACCGGAAATTGCGCAGCAGGAAGCGCGGCGTCACCACCCCCATGGCCGACAGCGCAACCACCAGGATCGGCAGCTCGAACATCAGCCCCATTCCCAGGATGATGGTCATCAGGAAGCCGAAGTAGCGGTCCACCTCGATCATCGGCTGGAACTGCGCCGCCATCCCGAGCAGGAAGTCGACCGCCTTGGGGAAGGCGATGTAGTAGGCGAAGGCGCCGCCCCCGACGAAGAAGAGCGTGCCGAAGATCAGGAACGGCAGGACGAAGAGCTTCTCGCGCCGGTAGAGCCCCGGTGCCACGAAGCGCCAGACCTGGAAGAGGAGGAAGGGGGCGGAGAGGAAGACCGCCGCCAGCGCCGCCACCTTGATATAGAGGAAGAGCGGGTCGGCGATCCCGGTGTAGACCAGGCGCTGCCCTGGCTCCAGCTCGGCGAGGATCGGCTGCTGCAGGAAGTCGAAGATCCGGTCGACGAAGTACCAGCAGGGCGCGAAGGCGATGGCGACGGTCAGCAGCGCCCAGACGAGGCGCGAGCGCAGCTCCTCGAGGTGGTCGAGGAGCGACATGCGCTCCAGGTCTTCGGGGGGGAGGCTCATGAGGAGAGGGAGGGCGGAGCCCCGGACCTAGCGGGGCTCCAGCGGTTCCGCGGTGCTCGCGTTGGCCGCAGACTGGGGCTCCGGCGGCTCCGTCCATTCCGGCGGCAGGGGCCGCGCCGGCGACCTGGCCTCGACCTCGGCCGGCGGGCCGTCGGGCATCCGGAACGCCGGCGGCTCGGGCTCGGCGGGCGGCTGGTCCATCGCCTCCATCGCCGGCAACCGGCGCGTCGTCCCCGGAGACACGGACGATGACGGCGACGAGGGCGGCGCGGGCGTCTCCTCGAGGGCCAGCTCCGTGTTGATGGTGCGCTTGAGGTCGTTGGAGGCCTTGCGGAACTCCGACATCCCTTTGCCCAGGGTGCGGCCGATCTCCGGCAGCCGCTTGGGGCCGAAGATGAGGAGCGCCAGGACCAGGATGAAAATCAGCTCGGGTACGCCCAGGGGACCGAACATCGAGAAGCCTCCAGGCTCGGATCATCGGGCCACGCCGCCGCCAAAGTCAAGAGCGCGCGGGAAGACCGCCCCGCCCCCTGGTGTTACACTTCTCCAATGAGACGTCCATGGCGTATTGCAGCGATCACGGCCTTCACTCTCGCGCTGATCCTGGGTGGCCTTCTCGGCAACCGGCTCCTCGCCCTGACCGATGAGGCCCGGGACAGCCTCCGGCTCTATACCGAGCTGGTCACCGTGGCTCACGAGCGCTATGGCGCCGATGTGCGCTACAGCGACCTCGTCTACTCCTCCGTCGACGGCATGGTGCGGACCCTGGATCCGCACACCAGCTTCCTCCCGCCCGACATCTACCAGGGCATGCGGGAGAAGCAGCAGACCACCTACTATGGGCTGGGCCTGCTGGTGGGCTTCCGCAACGGGCAGCTCACCGTCATCTCCCCCATGGAGGGGACCCCCGGAGCGCGGCTCGGCGTCATGGCGGGCGACGTCATCAGCACGATCGACGGCGAGCCCACCGAGACCCTGTCCCTCGACGAGGCGGTCGACCGCCTCAAGGGGGAGAAGGGGACCCAGGTCCGCATCACCATCCTGCGGCGCGGCCTCGAGCGCCCGCTGGAGATGACGGTGACCCGCGCCGAGATCCCCCAGACCACGGTCCGTCAGGCCTACATGCTGACCCCCGCCGCGGGCTACATCTCGATCTCCGAGTTCAACCGCTCCACCGGCCGCGAGGTGGCGGAGGCGGTGGCCAAGCTCAAGCAGCAGGGGATGCGGCAGCTCCTCATCGACCTGCGCAACAACGGCGGCGGCG
>DASPJI010000382.1:0-4648 GCA_035628695.1 Thermoanaerobaculia bacterium
GCGAGCCGATCCTCGGTCAGGGTGCGGCGCTGCCAGACGGCGAAGTCGGCGTACTGGACCGGCAGCTCCGGCAGCGGCGAGGCCTCGCCCCGCGCGAACGCCTGGACCAAGGCGGTCACCTCCTCCTCCAGCAGGTCCAGAGACCAGCCGTCCGCGATGATGTGGTGGAGGGTGAAGAGCAGCCATTGGCCCGGCGCGCCCAACTGAAGCAGGGTGGTCCGCAGCAGCGGGCCGGCGGTCAGGTCGAAGGGACGGCCAGCCTCGAGGCCGGCGAGGCGTGAGGCTTCGGCGGCCCGCGCCACCGCCGGCAGAGCCGCGAGATCCACCCGGGGCAGGCTCCAGGCGGCGGCAGGTGGAGCGATCCGTTGCACCGGCTGACCACTGGACGGCGGGAAGGTGGTGCGCAGCGCCTCGTGGCGGCGGGCCACGTCCGCCAGCGCGCGCTCCAGCAGCCACGGGTCGAGGCCGGCCTCCAGAGGCAAGGCCTGTGGCATGTTGTAGGCGGCGCTCTCGGGCTCGAGCTGGGCGAGGAACCAGAGCCGCTCCTGGGCGAAGGAGAGAGGGAGCGGCTGGTCGCGGCGCACCGGCTCCAGGGGGGGGAGGGCCTGGAGGGAAGCTCCTCCGGCCGCCTCCACCACGGCAGCCAGCCGGGCCACGGAGGGGGCTTCGAAGAGGGTCCGCAGCGGCAGGTCCAGCCCGAGCGCTTCGCTCACCCGCGACATCACCCGGGTCGCCAGCAACGAGTGGCCGCCCAGCTCGAAGAAGCTCTCCTCCACCCCTACCCGTTCGACTCCGAGCACGGCGGCGAAGATCCCGGCCAGCCGCTCCTCGACCGGCGTGCGCGGCGCCGTGACCTCCGGCGGCGCCGCCGCTGCCGGCGCCGCGGCGGCGGACAACGCTTGGCGGTCCACCTTGCCGTTGGGGGTGAGCGGCAGGGCCTCCAGGAGAACGAAGGCCGACGGCATCATGTAGGACGGCAGGGATGCGGCCAGGGATGCCCGCAACGCGTCGATCAGAGAGCCGCCCCGGGCGGCCGCGGCGCCGGGGACGGCGTAGGCCACCAGACGCCTCTCCCCCGCGTCCTCGCGCACCACGACACAACAGTCCTGGACCTCGGGCAGGCGGCGCAGAGCCGCCTCGATCTCTCCCGGCTCGATACGGAAACCGCGGATCTTCACCTGATCGTCGGCGCGCCCCAGGAAGTCCAGCTCGCCGGAGGGGAAACGGCGCGCCCGGTCGCCGGTGCGGTAGAGGCGGGCTCCAGCAAGGCCCGAGAAGGGATCGGGCAGGAAGACCGCCGCGGTACGGTCGGGATGGTGCAAATAGCCGCGGGCGACGCCGGCGCCGCCCAGGTAGAGCTCGCCCACCACCCCCAGGGGGGCGGGCTCGAACGCGGCGTCCAGCACGTGAGCCTGGAGCCGGGCGATGGGTCGGCCGATGGGGACCCGCGCCGCCGGGGCCGCGGCGGCCGTCGCGCCGGCCTCGTGGAGTGTGGCTGTGATCGTGGCCTCGGTGGGACCGTAGGCGTTGATCCAGCGGACGTGGTCCCCGGCCAGCCGGCGCCAGGCCGTGAGACGCTCGGGCGCGGCCTGTTCGGTGCCCACCACCAGGAGGCGGAGCGAGGCCGGAGGAGCCGTGCCGGTGCGGGCGAGGTCGTCCACCCACTCGTGCCAGTAGGGCGTGGGGAGGTTCGCCACGGTGATCCGCTGGTGAGAGAGCAGGTGCTCCAGCTCCTGGAACGAAGGGAAGAGGCCGGCGGGCCGCGGTACCAGAGCGGCGCCCGAGATCCAGGCCGGGAACAGCTCCTCGGCGGCGACGTCGAAGGAGAGCGAGGCGAACTGCAGGACGCGGTCGGCCGGCGTCAGCCCGTACCGCTCGGCCACCGCGGTGGCGTGGTTGGCGAGGGCCCGGTGGGGCACCTGCACCCCCTTGGGACGGCCGGCCGAGCCCGAGGTATAGATCACGTACGCCAGCGACTCGGGGTGGACCTCTACCCCCGGATCGGCGTCGCTCTCGCCGGCCCACGAGTGGGCGTCGGCATCGACGCGCAGGAGCCGCCGCGCGCCGGGCAGAAGACCGGCCAGCGCGTCCTGGGTCAGCAGGACGTCCAGGCCGGCATCCTCGATCATGAAGGCCAGGCGCTCCCGTGGGTAGGCCGGGTCCAGGGGAACGTAGCAGCCGCCGGCCTTGAGCACGCCGAGGATCGCCTCCCCCATCTCCAGCGACCGTTCCAGGCAGACGCCGACCGGTACGCCGGGTCCCACACCCAGGCGCCGGAGGTGGCGCGCCAGCTGGTTGGCCCGGCCCTCGAGCTCGCCGTAGCTCAGACGCTTCGCCGCCATCACCAGCGCCGTGGCTTCCGGCGCCAGCGCCGCCCGGCGCGCGAACAGCTCTTGAACGCAGAGCGCCGGCATCGTGCCGGGCGAGGCCGTGTCGTTCCATTCCGCCAGCAACGCGTGGCGCTCGGCGCCGGCGAGCAGCGCGGCATCCACCAGCGGGCGCTTGGGGTCGGCCACCACCTGCCGCAGCAGCAGCTCCAGGTGGCCGAGCAGGCGTTCGATGGTGACGCCGTCGAACAGGTCGGTCCTGTACTCGGCTTCGAGGGCGAGGCCGGCGGCCGTCTCCCTGGCCTCCAGCGCGAGCTCGAACTTGGCCGTCCCCGTGCCTGCCGCCCAGTCCGTCTCGTCCACCTCAGCGGCATCGGCGGCATCGGCGGAATGCTCCGTCACCGGCAGCGCCAGCATCGCCTGGAACACCGGCGACCGGCCGAGATCCCGCTCGACCCGCAGCTCCTCCACCAGCTTCTCGAACGGCAGGTCCTGGTGGGCGTAGGCCGCGAGGGCGGTCTCCCGGGCCCGGTGCGCCAGCTCGCGGAAGGAGGGAGAGCCGGACAGATCCACCCGCAGCGCTAGGGTATTGACGAAGAGGCCGATGAGCGGCTCCACCTCCACTCGGTTGCGGCCGGCCACCGGCGTGCCCAGGACGAGGTCCTCCTGACCAGAGTAGCGGCTCAGCAGCGCGCCGAACGCCGCCAGCAGGGTCATGAAGAGGGTCGTCCCCTGAGCGCGGCCCAGAGCCCGAAGATCACGCGCGAGGCCGGCCGGGAGCACCCGCCGCCGCTCGGCTCCCCGGGAGTCCGGCAGCGCGAGCCACGGCCGGTCGGTGGGCAGCTCCAGGACCGTGGGCGCGCCGGCCAGCCGCTCCCGCCAGTGGGCGAGCTGGCGCTCCAGCTCCTCGCCCGACAGCCACTGCCGCTGCCAGACGGCGAAGTCCGCGTACTGGATCGGCAGCTCGGGCATCGGCGCGGCCCCGCCGGAGAGTGCGGCCTGGTAGTGGGCCGTCACCTCGTCCGCCAGCAGGTCCATGGACCAGCCGTCGGCGACGATGTGATGCAGGGTGAGGAGCAGCAACGCTCCACCATCGCCCAGATGCAGCAGCGCCGCGCGCAGCAGCGGCCCGGCGGCCAGGTCGAAGGGACGCGCCGCCTCCGCCGTGGCCAGCCGCAGCGCTTCGTCGCGGCGCCGGGCCACCGGCAGGCCGGCGAGGTCGATCCGGGCCAGGATGCCGGCGGCGGAGGGGGGCTCCGCGATCCGCTGCACCGGCCCGTCCGCGGCCAGATGAAAGGTGGTACGGAGCGCTTCGTGCCGGCTCACCACCGCGCCGAGCGCCCGCGCCAGGGCCGCGGCGTCGACCCCGGCGTCCAGGCGGAGCGCGGCGGGCATGTTGTAGACGGCGCTTCCCGGCTGGAGGCGGTCGAGGAACCAGAGGCGCTCCTGGGCGAAGGAGAGCGGCAGCGGCCGGTCCCATTCCACCGGCACCAGGGGGGGCGCCGCGGCCAGCCGTCCCGCCGACTGCTCGGACTCCATCGCCGCGGCCAGACCCGCCACGGTCGGCCGATCGAACAGAACCGACAGCGACAGGTCGGCGCCGAACGTCTCCCGCACCCGCGAGATCACCCGGGTGGCGAGGAGCGAGTGCCCGCCCAGATCGAAGAAGCTCTCCTCCAGGCCGACCTCCTCGACGCCGAAGACGGTGGCGAAGATCGCCGCCAACAGCTCTTCGGTGGGAGTACGGAGGGCGGCGGCCGCCGCCGGCAGCTCTCTGGCAGGCGCGGGCAGCGCCCGGCGGTCCACCTTGCCGTTCTGGTTCAGGGGCAGAGCGTCGAGGACGACGAAAGCCGAGGGGACCATGTAGTCCGGCAGGCGTTGCTGCAGCCGTTGCCGCAGGTCGCCGGCCTCGATGCCGTCCGCGGCCACATAGGCCACCAGCCGCCGGTCGCCGGGGATGTCTTCGCGCACCAGGATGGCCGCCTCCCGCACGCGCGGGTGAAGGAGCAGCGCGGCCTCGATCTCGCCGGGCTCGATGCGGAAGCCGCGCAGCTTGACCTGCTGATCGAGCCGCCCCAGGAACTCGAGCCGGCCGTCGGGCAGGTGGCGGGCCAGGTCTCCCGTGCGGTAGAGGCGGCCGCCCGGGGCGCCGAAGGGATCGGGGATGAAGGCCTGGGCGGTCGAGTCCGGCCGGCCGAGGTAGCCGCGCGCCAGGCCGTCGCCGGCGGCGCACAGCTCTCCAGCCACGCCGAGCGGGACCGGCAGTCCGGCACGGTCCAGGAGGTAGGCCCGGGTGTGGGCGATGGGCCGGCCGAGTGCCA
>DASPJI010000383.1:0-6286 GCA_035628695.1 Thermoanaerobaculia bacterium
CCACTCCCGTGCGGGGGACGGCGCGGAAGGCCTGGAGCGAGCCGCTGCGGAGGGCGGCGGGGGAAGACATCACGACCACATCGTTCATGGTGCGGCCTCCGCCGGATACCGAGACACCGGCACCGGCAGCCCCATGGCGCGCAACGGGCCGGCCAGGTCCTCGGGGACCGGGGCGAAGAGCCGCAGGGGGCGGCCGTCCACCGGGTGGTCGAAGGCGAGCTCCAGGGCGTGGAGGGCGAGCCGGTGGAGCCCGAAGCGCTCCCGGAACAGCCGGTTGTGCTCCCCCTTGCCGTAGCGCACGTCACCGATGAGGTGGTGGCTGATGTGCTTGAAGTGCCGGCGGATCTGGTGGAGCCGCCCGGTCCGGGGGAACGCCTCCACCAGGGCGTAGCGCTCGAAGGTGCCGAGCCGCCGGTACTCGGTGACCGCCGGCACCCGCGGCCCGTCCGGCGCCCGGGGGACCGGATTGTCGATCACCCCCTCCTCCGGGGGGATGCCGCGCACCAGGGCGAGGTAGCGCTTCTCCACCCGCCCGGCCTCGAACTGCTCCTGGAGGCGCCGGGTGATCTCGGGATCGAAGGCCAGGAGCACCACGCCGCTCGTCCCCCGGTCGAGACGGTGGACGGGGTGGACCTGGCGGCCGAGGAGGTCCCGCACCAGGGTCATGAGCACGACCCGGTCCTCCGCCCAGCCGCGGTGGACCGCCAGGCCCGACGGCTTGGCGACCGCGATCAGGGCGTCATCCTGATAGAGGACCGGGAGGGGCGGCGCGGCGCTCGCGGTGCTCATCGCGGCCCCCCTCTCGATGGCTCCCCGATCAGCCGACGCGGCCCGCCTGCAGGAAGGCGAGGACCGAGTAGAGCGTGCCGGTGGCGCCCAGCACCACCATGATGGTGAAAAAGATCGTCCGCATCCTGTCGTGCTGGAGGATCAGGCTGATGGCGCCGATCACCAGCGAGAGCTGGAGGAAGAAGGTGGAGTAGTCGAAGGTGTCGCCGGCGGCGCCGAGCCCCTCTCCCAGGCTCTCCCACTCCTGGGCGCCCGTCACCTTCCCCATCTCGCCGTCGACGTCCTGCACCCAGTTGGCCTGGCCCACGGTCTTGGAGCCGAGGAGGATCTCCTTCTTCTCCTTGTCGTAGCGCTCGGCCTCCTGCTCCAGATGGGCGATCTGGGACTGGACGCCGGTGAGCTGGGCCGGCTGGATGGAGCCCGCCTCCACCAGCGCCTTGAGGGTGTCCCGCTGCCCCTCGACCAGGCTCTCCTTGATGCCTTTCGACTGGTACCAAAGGAACGCCCCGTTCTTCTCGTTGTGCGCGATCAGCTCGTCGTCGCCGTACTTGCCGGCCCCCAGATCGGTCACCGCGAGCACCGCCGCGATCAGCGCGATGACGACGCCGCACAGGATCTCGAACCGCTTGCTCCCATCCTCCGCCTCCGCCATGGAGTCCTCTCCCATTGGATGCCCGGAGGCAGGCACGGAGGGAGCAGGCATGCGCCGCCCACCGCGGCCCGTCGGCCTCTCCCTCGAACGCTGTCCGGGACTGAGGGCCCTATTGTAGCGGAGGACGCCTCAGTCCGTCGGCAGGTTGGCGGCGTCGCGCGCGGCCGCGGCGGCGTCGCCCCGCCGCTTGGCGCCGCGGGCGCGGAGAATCTCGATGACCGCCGGCAGGATCGACACGAAGATGATGCCCAGGATCACCAGCGAGAAGTTCTCCTGGACGAAAGGCAGGTTGCCGAAGAGGTAGCCCGCCATCGTGCAGAGCACCACCCAGAGCGCCGCGCCGGCGACGTTGTAGGTCATGAAGCGCCCGTAGGTCATGCTGCCGAGCCCGGCGACGAAGGGGGCGAAGGTACGGACGATGGGGACGAAGCGGGCGATGACGATGGTCTTGCCGCCGTAGCGCTCGTAGAAGTCGTGCGTCCGCTGCAGGTGCTCGGGCTTGATGATCCGCCGCATCTTGAGCAGGCGCGGGCCGAGGGAGTGGCCGATCCAGTAGTTGACCGTGTCCCCCAGGACCGCGGCGATGAAGAGCAGCAGCATCAGCCACCACAGCGAGAGCGAGCCGGTGGCGGCGAAGGTGCCGGCGGCGAACAGCAGCGAGTCGCCCGGCAGGAACGGCGTCACCACCAGGCCGGTCTCGCAGAAGACGATGGCGAAGAGCAGCCCGTACGTCCAGGCCCCGTAGGTCTCCAGGATCGGCTTCAGATGCTTGTCGAGATGCAGAAAGATGTCGATCAGGTCCTTCAACGCTTCCATTGTGCTCTCCGGGAGACCGCCGGCGTGTTCCAGCAGGCGCCGGAAGAGTAAGGGCTACCCGCCCGGATGGCAAGGGGTGTGCAGAGCAGGAGGCACCCCCTCCGCCACGGGGCCGTTGCCCGCGCAGGAGGTTGGTGACAGACTCTCGGACCTTGCTCCACTCCACACGGAGAGAGCTCACATGACGCTTTCGATCTTCATCGTCCTGGCCCTGCTGGTGGCCGTGGTCGTCGTCTTCGCCTTCGAATGGGTGTCGGTCGACGTGGCCACGCTGCTGCTGCTGTCGGCTCTGGTGCTCACCGGCATCCTGTCGGTGGAGGAGGCCTTTTCCGGCTTCTCCAACGACATCATCATCATTCTCGCCTCCATCTTCATCCTGTCGGGGGCGCTGATGAAGGGCGGGGTCATGGACCGCCTGGGGGACGCGATCCACCGGGTGGCCGGCGGCAGCCGCACCAAGGTGATGCTCGGCGTGCTGCCGGTCACCACCATCGTCTCGTCCTTCATGAACAACACGACCACGACGGCGATCCTGATGCCGGCGACCCTGGGGCTCTGCCGCAAGAGCAAGCTGAGCGCCAGCAAGGTGCTGATCCCCCTGGCCTACGCTTCGATGCTCGGCGGCACCTGCACGCTGATCGGCACCTCGACCAACGTGGCGGCCAGCGGCTACGTGGCAAGCTCGGGCCTCGAGCCGTTCTCCATGTTCGAGTTCCTGCCCGCGGGGCTCGCCATCTGCCTGCTCGGCATCGGCTACCTGATCCTGGTCGGCCACCGGCTGCTGCCGGACGTGCGCGAGACCGGTTACCTGGAGGAGTACGCCATCCGCGAGTTCCTCTCGGAGGTGGTGATCACCCCGGGCTCGCCGCTGTCGGGCCAGGCGATCCGCGACAGCCGCCTGGCGCAGATGGACCTTCAGGTGCGCGCCGTGCACCGCGGCGAGCGGCGGCTCGACCCCGAGCCCGGGCTGCGCCTGGAGGAGGGGGACCTGCTGATCGTCCAGACCAGCCGCGAGGGGCTGCTGCAGATCAAGGAGACGGCCGGCATCGAGATCAAGCCCGACATCACCCTCGCCGCCGAGGACCTGACCAGCGAGACGATGACGATCGGCGAGGCGATCCTGATGCCCGGCTCGTCGCTCGCCGGCCGCAGCGTCAAGGAGCTCGATTTCCGGCGCCGCTTCGGCGTGATCGTGATCGCGATCTATCGCCGTGGCCACACCCTGGCCACCCGCCTCGGCACGCTGCCGCTGCGGGTGGGCGACGTGCTGCTCCTCCAGGGGCGGCCGGACCGCTTCCGCGCCCTCGCCGACAACTCGGACCTGTGGATCCTGCAGGAGGTGGAGCACCGGCCGGCCCGGCGGCGCAAGGGGTTCTACGCGATGGGGATCTTCCTGCTGGCGGTGGCGGCCTCGGCGTTCGAGCTGGTGCCGCTGCCCATCGCCTTCCTGCTCGCCGCCCTGGGGGTGATCGGCACGCGGCTGATCACCATGGAAGAGGCCTACGACCTCATCGACTGGCGGCTGCTGATCCTGATCGCAGGCATGACCTCCTTCGGCATCGCCATGCGCAAGACCGGCGCCGCCGAGTTCATCGCCGGCCTGGTGGTGCAGTGGGTCTCGCCTCTGGGGGTGACGGCGGTGATGCTCGCCTTCGTGATCCTCACCATGCTGCTGACGCAGCCGATGTCCAACGCGGCGGCGGCGCTGGTGGTGCTGCCGGTGGCGATGCACACGGCGACGAGCCTCGGCCTCGATCCCCGCACCTTCGCGGTGCTGGTGACGCTCGCGGCCTCGCTCTCCTTCATCACCCCGTTCGAGCCGTCGTGCCTGATCGTCTACGGTCCCGGCAAGTACCGGTTCCGCGACTTCGTCACCTGCGGCCTGCCGCTGACCGCGCTGGTGGTCGTCTCGTTGATCCTGCTGGTGCCGATGATCTGGCCGCTGCGGCAGTAGGCGGGGTCTACAGCCGCCCGCGGATCCAGCAGCCGCCGAGGACGCGGGTGCCCTGATAGAAGACGGCGGCTTGGCCGGGGGTGACGCCGCGCTGGGGCTCGGCGAAGCGGACCTCGACCTCCCCCTTATCCAAAGGACGGATGCGGGCGGCCACGCCGGGGTGGCGGGAGCGGATCTTGACCGTCGCCTCCACCTCGCCGGCCTCTCCCAGGGACGGATCGGCTCCGATCCAGTGGAGGCGCTCCCCCTGGAGGCCTGGAGCGAGCAGCGCCTCCTCCTCCCCCACCACCACCCGGTTCTCCTCCGGCTCGATCGCGAGCACATAGAGAGGGCTCCGGGCGGCCAGGCCGAGGCCGCGCCGCTGTCCCACCGTGTAGCGATAGTACGGTTGCCCGGTCCCCAGCTCGCGGCCCGCGGTGTCCACCAGGGTGGACGGCGCCGGCTCGGCTACCGTTCCGAAGCGCTCCGGGTGCTCGGCGACCTGGGCCTCGACGAACTCGCGGACGCCGCCGGAGACGAAGCAGACCTCCATGCTCTCCCCCTTCCCGGCCACGGCGAGCCCCGCCTCCCGGGCGAGCGCCCGCACCTCCCCCTTGGTCATGGCGCCGAGGGGGAACAGGGAGGCGGCGAGCTGCTCCTGGGTCAGCTCGAAGAGGTAGTAGCTCTGGTCCTTGCCGGCGTCGACGGCGGTGTGCAGCTCGGGGCCGCCGGGGCCGTCGAGGATGCGGGCGTAGTGGCCCGTCGCCACCCTCTCCGCCCCCAGCCGGCGCGCCCGCTCCAGCAGCAGGTCGAACTTGATCCAGGTGTTGCAGCGCACGCAAGGGCTGGGGGTGCGACCCTCGAGGTAGTCCTGGACGAACGGGTCCACCACCTGGCGCCGGAAGTCCTCGTCCATGCGCAGGGTGTAGTGGGGGATGCCGGCCTGCTGGGCGACGCGCTTGGCGTCCCCCAGGTCGAGGGCGCCGCAGCAGCGGCCGTGCGCCTCCACCCCGGAGTGGTCCCAGAGGAGCATCGACAAACCGATCACCGGCCGGTCCCCCTTCGACAGCAGCCAGGCCGTCACCGACGAGTCGAGGCCGCCGCTCATGGCGACCGCGAGGAGCCCCTTCTGCGGCCCGCTCACCGTGCCACCTCCAGCGGCGCCACCCGGCGCAGCGCCGCCACCTCTCGGGCGAGGGCGGCGAGGAAGGCGTCGATCTCCTCGGGGCGGTTGGTCATGCCGACGCTCACCCGCAGGGAGGAGAGCGCCTCCTCGGGGGAGAGGCCGATGGCGAGGAGCGTCTTGCTGGGCTCGACCGCCCCCGAGGAGCAGGCCGAGCCGGTCGACACCGCGAAGCCGGCCAGGTCGAGCCGGATCAGCAGCGACTCCCCCTCGACGCCGTGAAAGGCGACGTGCGAGGTGTTGGGCAGCCGCGGCGAGCCCTGGCAGTGGACGGCGGCGTCCGGGATCGCGCGCAGCCCCGCCTCGAAGCGGTCGCGCAGCGCCGCCAGGCGCGCCGCGCGCTCCGGCAGCTCGGCGGCGGTCCGCGCCGCGGCCTCGCCCAGCCCGACGATCCCCGGCACGTTCTCGGTGCTCGCCCGGCGCCGGCGCTCCTGGCTGCCCCCCACCAGGTAGCCCGGCAGCTCCACCCCCTTGCGCACCCACAGCGCCGCCACGCCCGGCGGGCCGTGGAACTTGTGGGCGCCCAGGGTGAGGTAGTCGGCGCCCAGCGCTTCGGCGCTCACCGGGATCTTGCCCACCGCCTGCACGGCGTCGCAGAGCACCGGGATGCCGCGCGCGCGGCAGGCGGCGGCCACCTCGGCCACCGGCTGGACCGTCCCCAGCTCGTTGTTGGCGAGCATCAGGCAGACCAGGCGCGTGTCCGGCCGGAGCGCCGACACGACCGCGGCGGCGGGGACGACGCCGTCCGGGCCGGGCCCGACCCGCGTGACCGACCAGCCGCTCTTTTCCAGCCGCGCCGCCGCCTCCCGCACCGAGGGGTGCTCGAAGGCGGAGATGACCAGGTGCCCCGGACCATCGGCGCGGGATGAAATCCCGAAGAGGACGGCGTTGTTGGCTTCAGTCCCCGAGGAGG
>DASPJI010000384.1:0-2269 GCA_035628695.1 Thermoanaerobaculia bacterium
GTTCTCGGTGGGGATCGCCGCGGCGGCGTTCATCGCCATCTTCTTCTTCGAGGTGCCGTTTCCGGCGATCGTCGTCGGCGCGGGGATCCTGGGATGGCTCGGGCGGCGGTTCCTGCCGGTGCCCTCCCCGCCCGGGACCCCGGCATCCTCTTCAGAAGCCGAGCCGGTGGTGGACGTCCTCGCGACGCAGATCCGCCCATCCCTCGGCCGGTCGCTCCGGGTGCTCGCGGTCTGCCTGACGCTCTGGTTCGTCCCCCTGCTCGCGGTGCGGGCGGCCCTCGGGCCGGACCACGTGCTCGCCGTCCAGGGGGAGTTCTTCAGCAAGATGGCGGTGGTGACCTTCGGCGGCGCGTACGCGGTGCTGGCGTACGTCGCCCAGCAGGCGGTCGAGACCTACCGGTGGCTCGGGCCGGGCGAGATGCTCGACGGCCTCGGCATGGCCGAGACCACCCCGGGGCCGCTCATCATGGTCCTCCAGTTCGTCGGGTTCATGGGCGCCTGGCGCCACCCCGGCGGGCTCGATCCGCTGATGGCCGGCATCCTCGGATCGGTCCTCACCACCTGGGTGACGTTCGTCCCCTGCTTCCTCTGGATCTTCCTCGGCGCGCCGTACGTCGAGACGCTCCGCAACCGCAAAGCGCTCTCCGCCGCCCTGGCCGGCATCACCGCCGCCGTGGTGGGGGTGATCCTCAACCTGGCGGTCTGGTTCTCTCTCCACACCCTGTTCGGAGAGGTCGCCGAGGTCCACCGCTTCGGCGTCCGCCTCCTCGTCCCCGCCTGGGAGACCCTGGACCCCGCCGCCCTCGTCCTCGCCGCCGGGGCCTTCCTCGCCCTGTTCAAATTCAAGCGCGGGATGCTCGAGACCCTGGCCCTCAGCGCCGCGGCCGGGCTCGTCTATTACCTGCTCTCCGGGAGATAGATCATGAAGCGGATGCTCCTCCTCCTGATGATCGGCTGCCTCGCCGGCTGCGCCTCCCAACCGGCCCGGCCCGGGACGGACCCCTCGATCGAGGGCTTCGCCGCCCGCCTCGACGCTCTCCGGCAGGAGGCGAAGATCCCCGGCCTCGCCGTCGCCGTGGTGCGGGACGGCGAGGTGGTCCTCGCCCGCGGATTCGGCTACGCGGACCTGGAGGCCCGGGTGCCGGTGACGGAGGACACGCCGTTCAACATCGCGTCGGTCACCAAGCCCCTCGCCGGCGTCGTCGCCCTGCGGCTCGTCGAGCTGGGCCGGCTCGACCTCGACCGCCCGCTCACGGCCTACGAGGAGTTCGCGGAGTGGTGCGCCGACATCCAGGGCGCCGAGTCCATCTTCTTCAGGGACTTCAACTGCGCCACCGAGGCCCTGACCGAGCGCCACCTGCTGACCATGACCTCCAACGGCAAGCCGGGCCAACGGTTCTTCTATAACCCGCCGGCCTTCTCCTGGGCGTCGCGCCCCATGATGCAGGTAACCGGGCAGGCGTTCTCGGACTTGGTGGCCGAACACGTGTTCCGGCCCGCCGGCATGACCCGCTCGGCGCGCCAGCACCGCCGGCTGCCGCTGCCTCCCGACACCGCCGCCGCCCTGGCGAAGCCGTACCGGCTGGACGAGAGCGGCAACCTGGTGCAGGCGGACGCCCCGCCGCCGCAGGGGGACGGCGCGGCCGGCGGCGTCATCTCGACGGCGCGGGACCTGGCACGCTTCGACCTCGCGCTGGACCGCGACGTCCTCCTGAAGCCGGAATCGAAGGCGGCGATGTGGCGACCGACGGTCAATAGCGCGGGAGAGACTCTCCCTTACGGCATCGGCTGGTACGTGGAGCAGCACGAGGGGCGCCGGCTGCTCTGGCACTCCGGCTGGTGGGAGAAGGCCTACTCGGCGCTCTATCTGAAGATTCCGGACGAGCGGCTCGCGCTCATCCTGCTGGCCAACAGCGAAGGCCTCTGGTGGGGAAAACCCCTGGACAAGGCCGAGGTCCAGAAGTCCCGCTTCGCGGCGGCGTTCCTGGAGCACTTCGGCCGCCGCTGATCAGCCCCCGACGAGCTCCCGCAGCTCGGCGCGCAGGCGCCGGAGGTCCACCGGCTTGGTGAGGTGGGCGGCGAAGCCGACCTCGCGGCTGCGCTGGATGTCCTCCTCCATGCCGTAGCCGCTGACGGCGATCCCCCTGAGGCCGAAGCGGGCGACGAGCCGGCGCATCAGGTCGTGGCCGTTGCCGTCGGGCAGGCCGATGTCGCTGACCACGGCGTCGAACGTCTCGGACTCCGCCGCCTCCAATGCCGAGGCGACGGT
>DASPJI010000385.1:0-4772 GCA_035628695.1 Thermoanaerobaculia bacterium
TTCTCCATGTATTCGCTCATGTCGAAGCGGACCAGGGCCCGCTGGCTGCCGAACAGGAACTCGGAGAGCTGGCGCGCCACCTCGGTCTTGCCGACGCCCGAGGGGCCGAGGAAGATGAACGAGCCCACCGGCCGCTGCGGGTTGCTCACCCCCAGGCGGGAGCGGCGGATCGCCCGGCTGATGGCGCTGATCGCCCGGTCCTGGCCGATGACCCGCTGCTTGAGGGTGTCCTCCATGCGCAGCAGCCGCTCGGCCTCCTCGCTCTGCAGCGCCGCCACCGGGATGCCGGTCCACGACGAGATGACGTCCTCGACGTCGTGCCGCGTCACCTCCAGGGTGCCGGTCTCGTCGATCGTCACGCTCATCCGCTCGAGGTCCTCGCGTAGCTCGATCTCCCGCTCGCGCAGGTAGACGGCGCGCTCGAAGTCCTTGTCGGAGATCGCGACCTTCATCTCCTTGACCACTTGGCGGATGTCCTGCTCCAGGCGGCGCAGGTTCTGGGTGTCGCGCACCCGGCGCAGCTTGACGCGGGCGCCGGCCTCGTCGATGACGTCGATCGCCTTGTCCGGCAGGTGGCGGTCCGGGATGTAGCGGCTCGACTGGTAGATCGCCGTGCGCAACGCCTCCGGGCGGTAGCGCACCTTGTGGAAGGACTCGTAGCGGTCCTTGACCCCGTCGAGGATCTCCAGCGTCTGCTCCGGCGTCGGCGGGTTGACCTGGATCGCCTGGAAGCGGCGCAGCAGCGACCGGTCCTTCTCGATGTACTTGCGGTACTCCTTGAGCGTCGTCGCGCCGATGCAGGAGATCTCGCCGCGCGAGAGGGCCGGCTTCAGGATGTTGGCCGCGTCGAGCGACCCCTCGGCCGAGCCGGCGCCGATCAGCGAGTGGATCTCGTCGATGAAGACGATCAGCTCGCGGCTCTCCTTGAGCTCCTTCAGGATCCCCTTGAGCCGCTCCTCGAACTGGCCGCGGTACTTGGTGCCGGCGACGATCAGCGACAGGTCGAGCGCCACGATCCGCTTGTTGGCCAGGAAGATCGGGACCTTGCCCTCGACGATGCGGTCGGCCAGACCCTCGACGATGGCGGTCTTGCCGACGCCCGGCTCGCCCAGCAGGATCGGGTTGTTCTTGGTGCGGCGCGACAGGATCTGGACGATGCGGTCGACCTCGTCGTCGCGGCCGATCAGGGGGTCGAACGACCCTTCGGCGGCGAGAGCGGTCAGGTCGCGGCCGTACTCGGAGAGAAACGGCAGCTCCTTCTTCTGCTGCGAGGCCTCGCGCTCCTTGGCGATCGCCAGCACCTCCTCGCGGACGGTGTACACGTCGAAGCCGTGCTGGGAGAGGATGCGCATCGCGGTGCACCCCTCGACGCGCAGGATGCCGATCAGGAGGTGCTCCGAGCCGACGGTGGCGTGGAGCATGCTCTCCGCCTCGTGGGAGGCATAGGCCAGGATCTTCTTGGACTCTTCGGAAAGCGGCAGCTCCGCGGTGGAGGAGATGCGCTCGACGAAGACCCGCTCCCCTTCGATCTCGCGGCGGATGTCCTCGGGCTTGGCCTGGAACCGCCGGAAGATCTCGGTCACCGTCTCCTCGCCCTCGCGGAGGATGCCCAGCAGGATGTGCTCGGATTCGATGACGCGGCTGCCCAGCTTGCTGGCTTCGTAGCGGGCGAAGAAGAGGGCTCTGCGGGCCTTCTCGTTGTACTTCTCAAACATGCTGTTCGACCCCTCGGTGATACGCGACGGCCCTGCACCAAACCTCCAAAACTCGGTGCGGACGAGGTCTTCTGCGCGCCGTCTTCAAGTTCCCCGATTCTAACACACGCCTCTTCCCCGGAACGGAAGGGCCTGAAAGGAGGCCCCTCCGCCCCATCCACCGCGTTGGACGCCACTGACGCGGACCGCACGGACGGGGCATCTCACCTCTTGGAAGCCGGGGAGGAGCGGCCAAAATTCCCGGCGGGACGAACCACGTCGAAGAGACCCCGCCCCGCCCGCTGCTCACAGTTTTTGCCCCGATGCACTGGTGTCAATGTTTCTTTTGTCAATAGGGCAGGAGCAGGCCGCTCTCCAGACGCAGGGTGCGGGTACAGCGGCCCGCGATTTCGGGGTTGTGGGTGACCAGGATGCCGGTGGTGCCGTGCCGTGCCTGGAGGTCGAGGAGGAGCTGGAAGACCTGCTCGCCGCTCGCCGGGTCGAGGTTGCCGGTAGGCTCGTCGGCGAGGAGCAGCGGCGGCTCGAGCGCCAGGGCGCGGCAGAGGGCGACACGCTGCCGCTCGCCGCCGGAGAGCTGGTTCGGGAAGTGCTCCAGGCGTTCGCCGAGGCCGACCTCCAGCAGGAGGCGGCGGGCGTTGTCCAGCACCCCCTTGGGCTCCAGGCCGGCGATCCGCCCGGGGAGCATGACGTTCTCCAGGGCGGTGAAGTCGGGCAGGAGCTGGTGGAACTGGAAGACGAAACCGATGGTGCGGTTGCGGAAGGCCGCGAGGCGCGAGCTCGACAGGCCGGACAGGGTCTGGCCGCCGATCTCGACGCTGCCGGCGTCGGCCCGGTCGAGCCCGCCCAGCAGGTGGAGCAGCGTCGACTTGCCGGAGCCCGAGGGGCCGACCACGGCCACCATCTCGCCGGGCTCGATCGTCATGTCGATCCCCTTGAGCACCTCCACCCGCCGGACGCCGTCCTGGTAGGTCTTGGTGAGGCCGATGGAGCGGACGGTCACGCTCATCGGCGGAGCGCCTCCACGGGATCGAGCGACGCGGCGCGCTGGGCAGCGTAGAAGGCGGAGGCGAAGGCCAGCGTCACGGTGAGCAGCAGGACCAGCGCCAGGTCCCTCCCCTGCACCAGGAAGGGCACGTAGTCCAGGAAATAGACCCGGCCGGGCACCGGCAGCAGCCGGTAGCGGTCGAGCACCCAGGCGCCGCCGGCGCCGAGGATCGTGCCGAGCAGGGCACCCGAGCCGGACACCATGCCGCCGAGGATCAGGAAAGCGTTGCGCAGCGCCGCCGGGGTCGCCCCCATGGTCCCGAGTATGCCGATCTCCGGCCGCTTGTTGGAGATGATGAGCGCCAGGTCCGCCACCAGCGCCAGGGCGGCTACCAGCACGATCAGCGACACGGCGACGAACATCAGCGCCTTTTCGAGCATCAGAGCGAAGAGGAGCGGCCGGTTGAGGTCCTTCCAGGTGCGGACCACGCTCCCCTCCGGCAGGACCGGCCCCAGGCTCTCGGCCACCTCGAGGGCGGCGTCGAGGTCCGCGGCCGTGACCGTGATCTGGCGCCCGGAGGTGCCGAGCAGGGTCTCGGCCACGGCGCGCGGCAGGGCGACCCGCTCGCGGTCCTCCTGCGTCCGGCCGCTGTCGTAGGTGCCGGCGAGGGTCAGGCTGCGGATGCGCGGCTGCGGCCCGAACGGCGTCAGGGTGGGGCGCGGCGACACGATGTTCACCGTCTTGCCGGGGGCGAGCCCCCAGCGGGCGGCCAGGGCGGTAGGGACGTACAGCCCCGGCGGCAGCCCCTGGGCGCCGGGGAAGGTGGAAGGCACCGGACCGTCGTAGCCGACGAGCAGCACCGCGTCGACGTTGTCCCCGGCCACCAGCCAGCCGCCCCCCTGCACCTGGAGGTCGGCCGAAGCCACACCGGGCACCCGGCGGACCGTCTCGAGGGCGGCGGCCTCATCCCCGAGCCCTGGCGGCAGCTCGATCTCGATCTGCGGCGTCCGGGAGAGCAGCTCCCCACGCAGGGCGTTCTGGAAGCCGGAGATCACCGCCAGGGAGAGGATCAGCGCCGCCACGCCGAGGGCGATCCCCCCGGCGGCCACCGCCGACAGGAAGCTGGCGAAGGCATCCCGCCGCGTGCTCCGCAGGTAGCGCATTGCGAGGACCACCGGGAAGGGCAGCTTCCGCAGCAGCAGTGACGAGGATCTGGCCATGAGGGGCTGGCGTCAGCCGGCGGCGTCCTGCTCGGGCCGCATGAGGGGGAAGAGGATGACGTCGCGGATCGACGCCCGGTCGGTGAACAGCATGGTGAGCCGGTCGATGCCCGTGCCGTTGCCGGCGGCCGGCGGCATGGCGTGCTCCAGCGCCCGCACGTAGTCGGCGTCGAACAGGTGGGCCTCCTGGTCGCCGCGCTCGCGGGCGGCGATCTGCTGCTGGAAGCGCTCGGCCTGGACATCCGGGTCGTTCAGCTCGGAGAAGGCGTTGGCCAGCTCCATGCCGCCGATGTAGAGCTCGAACCGCTCGGTGAACCGCGGATCGTCCGGCCGCTGCTTGGCGAGGGGGGATACCTCCACCGGGTGGTCGGTGATGAAGGTGGGGGCGGTGAGCTTCTCCTCCACCGTCTCCTCGAACAGCGCCATGAGGAGGTGGCCGTAGGTGCCCCCGGGCGGCACCGGCAGCCTGCGGGCCGCCAGCTCCTCGCGCAGGGTATCTGCCGAGTCCAGCCGCTCGGGGGCGATGCCGGCGAAGTGGGCCACGGCGTCGCGCATGGTGAAGCGGGCGAAGGGACGGCTGAGCTCGATCCGCTCCCCCTTCCAGGTGAGCGCCGGCCCCTGGCCCGCAACATCCGCCGGGAGCACCTTCTCCGCCAGCTCGACGACCATCTCCTCGGTGAAGTCCATCATGTCCCGGTAGTCGGCGTAGGCCCAGTAGAACTCGAGCATGGTGAACTCGGGGTTGTGCCGGGTGGAGATCCCCTCGTTGCGGAAATTGCGGTTGATCTCGTAGACCCGGGGGATGCCGCCGACCAGCAGCCGCTTCAGGTAGAGCTCCGGCGCGATCCGCAT
>DASPJI010000386.1:0-2237 GCA_035628695.1 Thermoanaerobaculia bacterium
GGAGGCGGTGGACGCCACCCTCGACTTGGCGGTGCTCTCGGTCGGGGCCGACGTCTGGCCGGTTCAGGACATGGAGCGGGCGGTCCGCCGCGTCGCCCCACACACCCGGCTGGTCAACTCCTATGGCGTGACCGAGGCGAGCGTCGACTCGAGCCTCTGCGACTGTCCGCTCGTCCGCCCGTTCGCCGGGCCGGTGGTCCCCATCGGCCGTCCCTTCCCGGGGACGCGCCTCCTGGTCCTCGACACCGCCCTGCGGCCGGTGCCGGCCGGCGTGTCCGGCGAGCTCTTCCTCGGCGGCCCGGTCCTGGCCCGCGGCTACTTCGGACGGCCGGACCTCACGGCCGGGCGCTTCGTGCCCGATCCGTTTCCGGGACTGGACGGTCAGCCCGGTGCCCGGCTCTATCGGACGGGCGACCGGGCGCGGCTCCTGCCGGACGGGGTGGTCGAGCTGCTCGGCCGCGTCGACCACCAGATCAAGGTGCGCGGCGTGCGCATCGAGCCGGGGGAGATCGAAGCGGCGCTGGCCGGCCAGACCGGGGTGGCCCAGGCGGTGGTGGTCGCCGCCGGACCGGCGGCCGACCGCCGGCTGGTCGCGTTCGTCGTCCCTGTGGACCCGGACTCGCCGCCCTCCGTCTCCAGCTTGCGGATCGGTCTGCGGCAGCGGCTGCCCGAGGCGCTGGTCCCGGCGGCGTTCGAGGTTCTCGACAGCCTCCCCCTGACGTCCAACGGCAAGGTGGACCGCCGCGCTCTCGGCCTGCTCGCGGCCGAGAGCGGCACTCCGGAGAGCTCGCCGGCCAAACCGCGCACTCCCGTAGAGGAGATCGTGGCGGGGATCTTCGCCGAGGTTCTCGGCGAGGCCGCGGTCGTGGGGATCCAGGACGATTTCTTCGAGCTCGGCGGCCACTCTCTCCTCGCCACCCAGGTGGTGGCGCGGCTGCGGGCCGTCTTCGGGGTGGACCTGCCGTTGCGCCGCCTGTTCGACGTCCCGACCGTGGCGGGCCTGGCGGCGGAGATCGCGGCCCTGCTCCTGGAGAGCCCCTCCGAGGTCCCGCCGCTCGTGCCCGTGCCGCGGAGCGGCGGCGAGGCCCTGCCTCTCTCGTTTGCCCAGGAGCGCCTCTGGTTCCTGGAACAGCTCTTCCCGGGCGCCGGCCTCTACCACATGCCCCTGGTGGCGCGGCTCGCCGGTCCGCTCGACGCCGCCGCCCTGGCCTGGAGCCTGGCCGCGGTGGTGGAGCGCCACGAGATCCTGCGCATCGTCTGCCCGGCGGTGGAGGGCCGGCCGGTGCAACGCGTCGTACCCGCGCGAGGGATCGCCCTCCCCCGCATCGACCTCGCCGCCCTTCCCGGCCCACAACGCGAGGCCGCCGCCCGCGAGTGGGTGGAGGAGGCGTCGGTCCGTCCCTTCGAGCTGGGAGAGGCGCCGCCCTGGCGGGCGCTGCTGCTCCGCCTCGGCCCCGAGGACCATGTCCTGGCGCTGGTGCTCCACCACATCGCGGCGGACGGCTGGTCGCTGGAGGTCCTGATCCGCGACCTGTCCGCCCTTTATGCCGGAACCCCCCTGCAGGAGCTGGCCGTGCAGTACACCGACTTCGCGGTCTGGCAGCGCGAATGGCTGCAAGGGGAGGTCCTCGAGGGGCAGCTCCACTACTGGCGTGAGCGTCTGGCCGGCCTTCCACCGGCCCTCGACCTGCCGTTCGATCGTCCCCGCCCGGCGATCCCGAGCGGCCGGGGCGCGGTGCGCGGCTTTACCCTGCCGCGCCTCGCCGTACCGCTGCGCGGTCTCGGCCGGCAGTCGGGCGCGACCCTGTTCATGGCCCTGCTCGCCGGTGTCGAAGCCCTGCTGGCCCGCCTCTCGGGCCAGACGGACATCGCGGTCGGCACCGCCGTCGCCGGCCGTGAGCGGGTGGAGACCGAGGGGCTGATCGGCCTCTTCATCAATACCCTGGTGCTGCGCTGTGACCTGGCGGACGACCCCGCCTTCCTGCCCGTCCTGCTGGCCCGGGCCCGCGAGGCGGCGCTCGGCGCCTACGCCCATCAGACCCTGCCCTTCGAGCGTCTGGTCGAGGAGCTGCAGCCGGAGCGGGCGTTCTCCTACACACCGCTCTTCCAGGTGATGCTCGCGCTCCAGAACACCCCTGCGGCCGGGCTGTCGCTGCCGGGGCTCAGGGCCGAGCCGGCGCA
Organism: Thermoanaerobaculia bacterium; assembly: GCA_035628695.1. GTDB lineage: Bacteria > Acidobacteriota > Thermoanaerobaculia > Multivoradales > UBA5704 > DASPJI01. The sequence goes on from DASPJI010000386.1 coordinate 2,182, forward strand.
GGCCGAGCGCCGGGCGGCCGCGTTCGAGCTGGGCCTCCAGCTCTTCGAGTTGGGGG
>DASPJI010000387.1:0-2486 GCA_035628695.1 Thermoanaerobaculia bacterium
TACATGGTGGGCAGCATGTTCCTGAACACCGCTTACTCCGAGCTGATCTACCACCTGATCGCCCTGTCCGTCTGCCTCGAGATCGTGGCCCATCGCGAGACCGCCGAGGCCGCCGAGGGGGCGGCGGCGGAGAGGCCCGACGCTGCGTCCGACGCGGGGCAGCCCTGGTGGAAGCGTCCGCTGCCTCAGCCGAGTCTTTCCGGGAGGGGATAGCCAATCATGTGCGGTATCGCCGGTCTGTTCCACTATCGGGGGGAGAGCTCCGGCGCCGGCTTCGCCCGGCGCGAGACGCTGGCTTCGCCCCTCACCGCGATGGTGGGGTGCATCCGCCACCGCGGCCCCGATGACCAGGGGTTCCATGTCGAGGGTCCCTTTGGCCTGGGCCACGCCCGCCTGAGCATCGTCGACTTGGCGGGCGGCCACCAGCCGATCTTCAACGAAGACCGCTCCATCGCCGTGGTGCTGAACGGCGAGATCTACAACCACCGCGCCCTGCGCCAGGAGCTGGAGGGCCGGGGCCACCGCTTCGCCACCCGCTCGGACACCGAGGTGATCGTCCACCTCTACGAGGAGCTGGGGGAAGGGTGCGTCGCGCGGTTGGCCGGTATGTTCACCATCGCCGTGGCCGACCTCCGGCATCGCCGGCTGCTGCTGGCGCGCGACCGGGCGGGCAAGAAGCCGCTCTATCTCGCCGACGACGGCCGGCGGCTCGGTTTCGCCTCCGAGCTCAAGAGCCTGCTGGCCGCGGGCCTCGCCGCGCCCGAGATCGATCCCGAGGCCCTGGACCTCTATCTCACGCTCGGCTACGTGCCGTCCCCCTGGTCGATCGTCCGCGGTGCGCGCAAGCTGGAGGCCGGCCATCTGGCGGTCTGCGACGCGCGCGGCGTGCGCATCGAGCGCTACTGGGACGTGGAGGCCCGGCCGCAGGAATCGCTGACGCTGGCGCAGTGGACCGAGGAGCTCGAATTCCTGCTGCGGGAGGCGGTGCGCGACCGGCTGGAGAGCGAGGTGCCGCTGGGGGCGTTCCTCTCCGGCGGTATCGACTCGGGCACGGTGGTGGCGCTGATGAGCGAGGCCCTGGGCGAGCCGGTGCGTACTCATACCGTCGGCTTCCACGAGCCGGGCTTCGACGAGCGCGAGGACGCCGCCGCGGTGGCCCGCGCCCTGGGCACCGACCATATGGAGTTCGAGGTGCGCCCGGACCTGGTGGACGTCCTGCCGCGCATCGCCTGGCACCTGGACGAGCCCTTCGCCGACCCGTCGGCGGTGCCCACCTGGTACGTGTCGCGCGAGACCCGCCGGCGGGTGACCGTGGCCCTGTCAGGGGACGGCGGCGACGAGCTGTTCGCCGGCTATCCCGGCCGCTACGGCCAGCCGGCGCTGGAGGCGCGGGCGCGCCGCCTGGTGCCGGGCCCGGTGCGCCAGCACCTGTTCCCCTGGCTGTCGCGCCGCTGGCCCCGCTCGCCCCGGCTCCCGCGGGCGTTGCGCCTCGGCGGCTTCCTGGGCAACGTGGCGGTGGACGCCGACCGCGCCTGGTTCCGCGACCGCCACCACGTGCCGCCCCACCTGCTGGAGCGCCTCTTCGGCCACCGTCTCGCCGAGCGGCGCGGGCGCTTCGACCCCTGGGCCGCCGTCGAGCCGCACGTCTCCCGGGCGCCCCAGGGCGATCCGCTGTCCCGCCTGCTCTACCTGGATTTCAAGACCTGGCTCGCCGACGACGGTCTGGTCAAGGTGGACCGGATGAGCATGGCGCACGGCCTGGAGGTGCGCTGCCCGCTGCTCGACCACCGGGTGGTGGAGCTCGCCGCGCGGGTGCCGTCGCGCTTCAAGATGGCGGACGGGCGTACCAAAATCCTGCTGCGCGAGGTGGCGGCGCGCCATCTGCCGGCGGAGATCCTGTCCCGGCCGAAGCGCGGCTTCGCGCCGCCGGTGGACCGCTGGCTGCGGCACGAGCTGCGCGACCTGTCGCGCGACCTGCTGCTGGGGTCCGATGCCATGGCCCGCGGCCTCTTCGAGCGCCGCGAGCTGGAGCGGCTCCTGGCCGACCACCAGGCGCGGCGGCTGGAGGCGGGCTGGGCGATCTGGACGCTACTGATGCTGGAGGTATGGGGGCGCGCGGTGCTCCGCTCCGAGCAACCGTCGCTACCCCAGGAGGTGAGCCATGCCGCCGGCGCCTGAGCCGTCCAGGAAGACCCGGGTGCTGCTGCTGAGCAGCGTCTTCCCCAACGCGGCGCAGCCGGTGCACGGCGTTTTCGTGCGCGAGCGGATGCGCGGCCTGCCGGAGGAGCTGGAGGTGAGGGTGGTGGCGCCCACCCCCTGGTTCCCCCTCGTGTCGGGCCTCCGCCCGGGCTTCCGGCCGCGGGTGCCCCCGCAGGAGGAGCAGGGCGGCGTGGAGGTCCTCCACCCCCGCTTCCTCTCGGTGCCCGCGGTGGCCAAGTGCCTCGACGGCGTGCTGATGTTCCTCTCTCTGCTGCCGGTGCTGCTGC
>DASPJI010000388.1:0-8398 GCA_035628695.1 Thermoanaerobaculia bacterium
CATCGAGCTCTACGACGGTGCCCTCGTCTCCCGGGACGGGAGGAGCACGGCGGTCCTCGTGGGCGCCCCCGACGGCGTGGACCGGACCCCCTTCCATGGCGCCGTCCGGGAGACCGCGCAGAGCCACCAGGGAGGCGGAGACACCCTCGAGGTGGTCGGTGCGCCCGTGGCCGAGGCTCTGCTGGGAAGCCACATCCTGGCCGATCTGGGGGTGCCGCCGGCGCTGCTCGGGCAGGCCGCCGGAGACTACGAGAGCAATCGCCCGGGTTTGATGCCCCTCGTGCTGGCGATCATGGCCCTCGTCTTCCTGGCGGTCTTCCGGCACCCTCTGGCCGCGCTCTCCCCGGTAGTGATGATCGGAGCCTGCCTGGCGTTCACCTTCGGCGTGATGGGCTGGCTCGGGATCCCGGTGTATCTCACCACGGTGGTGCTGCCAGTGATCCTATCGGCCGTGGGGGTGGCCGATCAGATCCACATCTTTCTCCGCTACCGCGAATTGCGGCGGGAGAGACCCGATCTCACCCCCGCCGCCCTGGCGGGCGCCACCATGGACGAGATGGCCTCGCCGGTGGTCCAGATCTCCGTCACCACCATCGCCGGCTTCCTCTCGTTCGCGTTCTCGCCGCTGGCGCCGGTGCGGGCCTTCGGTGTGTTCGCGGCGGTGGGCAGCCTGGCGAGCCTGACGTGGTCTCTGATGGTGATCCCCGCGCTGCTGACGTTGGCGCACCCGTCTTTCGGGAAACGGGGGCAGGATCAGCGGCCGGCCGGCGCCACGTCGCGGCGAGGCTTCGCCGGTCTCGCCCGGGTCGCCACCCGCCGGCGAGCTGCCGTGCTGGCCGGAGCCCTCCTGAGCGCCCTGGTGGCCGGCGACGGTGTACGCCGTCTCCGGGTGCAGGACAGTTGGGTCGACGGCTTCGCTCCGGAGAGCCGCTTTGCCCAGGCCATGCGGCGGTTCGACCACGACTTCCTGGGCACCCACCTCCTCCAGATCACCGTCGAGGCCGATCCACTCACCTTCCAGGGAGAGATCGCCGGGAGCGCCGTGGACCACAAGAGGCTGGTCCTACCCGCCCGGCAGATGCCGGCGGGCGCCGACCCGGTCCGGCTGGCCGGGAGCCGGATCGAGGTGCGGCAGCTCCCGGCTCCAGACCGCCCGGCCCCTCTCGACTGGTCGGGCTCCGTCGAAAGCGCCCGCCGGCAGGGGGACCGGCTGGTCCTCGACCTCCCGCTGCGGGGCGGCTCACCGCGCTTCTGGCTGGAGCCCCGGCCGGACGAGCGGCTGCGCTACGCGGTGCATCTGGAGCCGCTCCTGGCACCCGCCGTCCTGCGCCGGGTCGGCGACCTCGAGGCGTTCCTCGCCGGCAGGCCCGGCGTGGGTGGCGTCCGCGGGCCTGCCGGCTATCTGGAGGCGACGGGCTTCATGAAGGCGCCCCACCGTCCCGATTCACGCGCTCTGCCCGACCGGACCGAGACGGCGCGCGCCCTCTGGTCGAGCTACGGCTTCGTGCGTGGTCCCGAGCGCCTGCGCCAGCTCGTCGATCCCGAGTACACCCGGGCCCTGGTCACCGTCTTCCTCAAAGCTCCCGACTACGCCGGCACCCGGCGGCTCATGGCGGAGGTGCGGGACTACGAGCGCCGGCACCTCGCGCCGCACGGCCTGCGCCTGGGCTTCGCCGGCGATGTCGCCGTGAGCCAGGCCCTGATCGGCGCGGTGGTGACGACGCAGGTCCGCTCGCTGGCGCTCTCCCTGGTGGGGATCTTCGCGGTGACGGCCCTCCTCGGACGGTCGCTCCGCCGCGGCCTCTATTGCGTGGTGCCGCCCACCTTCGCGATCCTCCTGAGCTTCGCCGCCATGGGTTGGCTGGGAATCCCCCTGGGAGTCGCCACCTCCATGTTCGCCGCCATGACGCTGGGGATCGGAGTGGATTACTCCATCCACCTCCTGGAGCGCCACCGCCGCGCCCGGGAGGAGGGCCTCGCCGGGGAGGCGGCGCTGACCGAGGCCCTGGCCGCCACCGGGCCGGCCATAGCGGTCGACACCCTGAGCGTCGGCCTGGGCTTCGCAGTGCTGCTCCTCTCCCAGGTGCCGGCCAACGCCCGGCTCGGAGGCATCGTGGCCCTGAGCCTGGTCATCTGCCTGGCCGCGACGCTGGTGGTGGTGCCGGCGCTGGTGGGGCGGCGGGGCGATCTACGGGCCCGTTCCGAGCCCCTCGAACCGCGCCGCCTCGACCAGCCGCGCGTCACAGGCGATGAAGAGGACCGGGAGGCGGAGCCGGTCGCGTAGCTCGAGGCAGGAGGAGAGTTGGAGAGCGTCCGCGGCGCGGAGCCGGTGACGGACGAGCAGGGTGACGCTCCGCGCCACCACTTCTCCCGTCACCTCCACGATCAGAAGGGACCCGAAATCCTGCCGAAGAGCGGTCAGGGCCCGATCCCTCTCGGACTCCGGGAACGCGCCTTCACGACAGCGCCGGGCGAGGGCGGACGCGACCTCGGCCTCGGAGAGGCGTAGCGCGGCACACATCCCGTCTTCAAAGAAGTTGCGGATGGCTCCGCTCTCCGGCTCCGCCACGTAGCGCTTCACCAGCGCGCTGGCATCGAAGTACAGGATCAGAAGCGATCCTCGCGGTCTTCCAGCACGGCCTCGCTGGCGCTCTTGCCCCGACTGATGATCGGCCTGAAAGCAGGCAGCGGCTCGTTCTCCCGGACCTCCCAGCTCACCACGCCCAGAGCATCCAGCTCGTACAGCCGGTCCTCCAGATCCCCATCATGCGGCTCATAGGGCCGCAACTCGGCGACGGGCCTGCCGCGGTCGGTCACGATCAAGGTCATACCCTCCTGGACTTGGCGGAGATAGGTGCCGAGTCGCGTCTTGAGCTCGCGAGAACCGATGCTCCGTTTCTCCATGTGGTCATTGTAACCACCAGCCTTGAGCGAAGCAAGAGCACCCTGGCACACCCCATGCTATCGTCTCCACGGGAGGCGGGGGGTCATGCTACGGCGCATTCTCAACAAAAAACAGGACGAGCTGCTGGCGGAGAACCGCCATCTGGTAGCCGAGCTCCAGAAGGCGCTCGCCCGGTTCGACGCCGCCGAGGAGGACCAGGCGACCCTCGAGCGGTCGGCGCGGCAGCTCGACGAGCTGTTCCTTCTCGTCGTGGCCGGCGAGTTCAACGCCGGCAAGAGCGCCTTCATCAACGCCCTGCTCGGCGACCGGATCCTCGAGGAGGGGGTCACCCCCACCACCAGCCGTGTCCATCTCATCAAGCACGGGCCCCAGGTCGGCAGCACCGTGGTCGAGTCCGCCCTGGACGTCGTGACCGCGCCGGTCGACCTGCTCCAGGACATCAACATCGTCGACACCCCGGGGACCAACGCCATCCATCGCGAGCACGAGGCGATCACCCGCGAGTTCGTGCCGCGCTCGGACATGGTCCTCTTCGTCACCTCCGCCGACCGCCCGTTCACCGAGAGCGAGCGCGCCTTCCTCCAGGGCATCCGCGAGTGGGGCAAGAAGGTCGTGGTGGTGGTCAACAAGATCGACATCCTGGAGACGCCGGAGGACTGGGAGCGCATCCGCGTCTTCATCGCCGACAACGCCAAGGCCCTCCTCGGCTTCACCCCCGACATCTTCCCGGTCGCCGCCAAGCCCGCCCTGCGCGGCAAGCAGAGCGGCGACAAGGAACTGCTCGCCAGCAGCCGCTTCGAGGCCCTCGAGCGCTACATCGTCGAGACCCTGGACGAGAAGGAGCGCGTCCGCCTCAAGCTGATGAACCCGCTCGGCGTCGCCGAGGCGCTGTCGCGCAAGTACCTCCAGATCACCGACCGGCGCCTCGAGCTGCTCAAGGAGGACTTCTCGGCCATCGAGGACATCGAGCGCCAGCTCACCGTCTACCGGGAGGACATGGGCCGGGAGTTCCGTTTCCGCCTGTCGGACGTGGACAAGGTCCTCCACGAGTTCGAGAACCGCGGCGTCGAGTTCTTCGACGAGACCATGCGCATCACCCGCGTCTTCGACCTGGTCAACAAGTCGAAGATGAAAGCGGACTTCGAGAGCAAGGTGGTGGGCGACGCGCCGCAGGTCATCGAGCGGCGGGTGTCCGAGGTCATCGACTGGATCGTCGCCTCGGACCTGCGCCAGTGGCAGGCAGTCATGGAGCACCTGGACAAGCGCCGCCACGCGCACGCCGACCGCATCGTCGGCAAGGTCGGCGGCAGCTTCGACTTCGACCGCAGCCGCCTGCTCGACAGCGTCGGCCGCGCTGCCCAGCGCTCGGTCGAGACCTATGACCGGGAGGCCGAGGCCAACCGCATGGCCGACTCGGTGCAGGTGGCGGTGGCCGGCACCGCCCTGGTCGAGGTGGGGGCCATCGGCCTCGGCGCCATCATCACCCATGTCGCGGTCACCGCCGCGGCCGACTTCACCGGCATCCTCGCCGCCAGCACCATCGCGGTCCTCGGCCTGTTCATCATCCCCAACCGCCGGCACGAGGCCAAGAAGGACCTGCGCGAGAAGATCGAAGCCATGCGCAAGGACCTGATGGGGGCGCTGACCGGCACGTTCGACCGCGAGATCGAGCAGAGCCTGCGGCGCATCGACGAGGCGATCGGCCCCTACACCCGCTTCGTGCGCGCCGAGCGCCAGCGCCTGGACGAGTTGCGCGGCGAGCTCCGGGGGGTGGACGAGGGGATCGCCCGCCTGCGCGCCCGGGTCGAATCGCTGTAAGCTCCTCCGGTTGCGGCCCGGCGTGCCGCGGAGGAGCGTCGAGACCTTGAGCGAAGAATCCGCCCCGACTCCGATCCCTCAGAAGCGGCCCGGCACCTTCCAGAGCATCGCCAGAGCCTTCACCTCCTGGCGCACCGCCTCGGTGACCCTCATGTCCTTCGCCTCGGGCATGCCCCTGGGGCTGGTCTGGCTCGCCATCCCCGACTGGATGCGCGACATTGGGGTCGATATCCGGGTGGTCGGCCTGTTCACCCTGGCGCAGGTGCCGTGGACCTTCAAGTTCCTCTGGTCGCCGCTGATGGACCGCTTCGTGCCCCCCCTCGGCCGGCGGCGGGGGTGGGCGATCATCGCGCAGATCGGGCTCTTCGTCTCGACCCTCGCCCTGGCCGGCGTCGGCAGCCACCCGGAGGCCCCCTGGGTGGTGGGGGCCATCGCCCTCGCCATCGCCTTCGCCGGGGCGACGCAGGACATCGCCATCGACGCCTACGCGGTGGACGTGCTGCGTCCCGAGGAGCAGTCGGTGGCGGTGGGCGCCAGGAACGCCCTCTGGCGGCTCGGCTACTACATCGCGGGCAGCATCTCGATCACCCTCGCGGGGACCTGGGGCTGGCCGGCGGTCAACGTATTCCTCGCCTGTCTCTATCTGCCGATGATCCTGGTGCTCCGGAAGTCGCCCGACCCGGGCTCGGTGGGCGCGCCGCCGCGGACGCTCAAGGAGGCGGTCTGGTTCCCGTTCCTCGGCTTCCTCGCCCGCCACCGCGCGCTCGAGATCCTCGCCTTCGTCCTCCTCTACAAGCTGGCGGACAACCTCGTCCAGTCGCTGCAGCGGCCGTTCCTCATCGACATGGGCTACAACGAGTTCGACCGCGGCGTCGCCTTGACCATCATCGGGCTCTTCGCCAACATCCTCGGCACCCTGATCGGCGGGCTGCTGACGGCGCCGCTCGGGCTTGGCCGGGCGCTCTGGATCTTCGGCTTCTTCCAGATCTTCTCGAACATCGGCTACGCCATCCTCGCCGGCGAGCCGGGGGTCAACCGGCCGATGATGTGGGGCGCCTTCGGCTTCGAAGCGCTGTGCAGCGGCCTCGGCAGCGGCGCCTTCTCGGTGATGCTCCTGCGCATGACTCAGAAGCGGTTCTCGGCCACCCAGTACGCCCTCTTCTCCAGCCTCTTCGGCCTGCCGCGCATCGTCTCGGGTCCCATCGCCGGCTTCACCGCTTATGCCATCGGCTGGGAGGACTTCTTCTGGTCGACGCTGGCGTTGGGCATCCCCGGCCTGATCATGCTGGCCCGGTTCGTCCCCTGGAGCGCGCGCGAGGTGACCTTCGCGGTGGAGCCGCCGAAGATCCGGCAGCCCCTGACCGGCGCGCAGCTCACGCTGCGCGGGCTCGCCGGCGCCGCCGTGGGGTTCGCCTCCGGCGCCCTGCTCCTCTCCTTCCTCGAGGCGTTGCGGGTGATGAAAGACAGCCCGGGGACGGCATTCGACATGTGGACGCCGCTCATCGCGATGGGCCGGCCGCAGGATCAGGGAGCCTGGATCGGCTTGGTGGGGCTCCTGGTCTTCGGCGCCTGCTGCGGCCTGTTCACCGCCGCGGTGGTGGCGGCGCGGCATGGCGCGGGCCAGGACCTTGCAATGGACTCTTCCGGCGACGTCTGACCGTCGCCCGGCGAAACCGTGGCGGCCCTCTCCTCGTAATAGAGGTGGGGGCCGGCGGCGCCGGCCCGAAAGGAGGAAGAAGCCGATGTCACTCCAACGTTCCCGCCAAAACCGGATGATCGCCGGCGTCTGTGGCGGCCTGGCCGACTGGCTGGGCTGGAGCCCGACGGTGGTCCGTATCGCCTACGTCCTGGTCTCGATCCTCTCCGCGGGCTTCCCGGGGATTCTCGTCTACCTGATCCTCTGGCTGGCGATGCCCAAGGCGCCCCGCGGCGGCTGGGCCACCGGGCAGGTCTAGGATCTCACGAGCCGGGGGAGGCACGCGCCTCCCCCATGCCTCTTCATTCCGCATACCCATTGCCGGAGTAGGACCGGGACGGTGACTGGCGATATGCTGGGCCCTCCTTCCGCCGGGAGGACCTCTCCATGGATCTGCCACGCCTCCTCGCCGTCGCCCGGGGTGACCAGCCCGCGGACCTGCTGCTGCGCAACGCGCGGCTGGTGAACGTCTTCTCGGGCGAGGTCTACCTCACGGAGATCGCCATCGCCGGCCCGCTGATCTCCGGGATCGGTGAGGGCTTGGCGGCGAGACGGGAGCTGGACCTGGACGGCGCCTTCGTCGCTCCAGGGCTCATCGACGCACACGTCCACATCGAAAGCTCTCTCGTTCCCCCCGCCGAGCTCTCCCGGGCGGTGGTCCCGCGCGGAGTCACCACCGTCATCACCGACCCGCACGAGATCGCCAACGTCATGGGGCTCGACGGCATCCGCTTCATGCTGCGGGACTCGGAGGGAATCGCGCTGGATGTGCGGGTCAACGCCCCGTCCTGCGTGCCGGCCACCCATCTGGAGACCTCGGGAGCGCATCTGGAGGCTGACGATCTGGCGCGCCTCCTCGGCGAGCCCCGGCTCCTGGGTCTCGCCGAGGTCATGAACTTCCCTGGAGTGATCGGCGGCGATCCCGGCATCCTCGCCAAGCTCCGCGCCTTCCAGGGGCGGCCGGTCGACGGCCACTGCCCCGGCGTCACCGGCAAGGGCCTCGACGCCTATGCCGCCGCCGGCATCCGCAACGACCACGAGTCGGTGACGGCGGAGGAGGCGCTGGAGAAGCTGCGGCGGGGGCTTGCCGTGTTCATCCGCGAGGCGAGCAACGCGCGGAACCTGCGGGCTCTCCTCCCCCTGGTCACTCCGGCAGCCGAGCGCCGGATCTGTCTCTGCACCGACGACCGCCAGCCAGGCGACCTCCTGGGAGAGGGTTCCATCGATCACATGGTGCGGGAGGCGATCGCCGGCGGCGTCGATCCGGTGACCGCCATCCGCCTCGCGACCCTCAACACGGCCGAGCACTACGGCCTCACCGACCGCGGCGCCGTGGCGCCGGGCCGCCTTGCCGACCTCATCGTCTTCCCGGACCTCCGCGCCCCCCGGGCCGAGCGGGTGTTCCGGGCGGGCGCGCTGGTGGCCAAGGAGGGCCGCCTCCTCGTGGAGCCCCCGCGCCGTTCCTATGACGACCTGCCGCGCACGGTGCACGTCGATTTGGGCCGGCTGGACTTCTCGATCCCGGCCCAGCCGGGACCGGCGCGGGTCATCGGCGTGGTGCCGGACCAGCTCATCACCGAGGATCTGCGGCTGGAGCCCGCCATCCGCGATGGCCTGGCCGATGCGGACCCGGAGCGCGACCTCCTGAAGATGGCGGTGGTGGAACGCCACCGCGGCACCGGTGCCACGGGCCTCGGCTTCGTCAAGGGTGTGGGCCTGCGGCGGGGCGCCATCGCCGGCACCGTGGCCCACGACCACCACAACCTGGTGGTGATCGGCGCCGACGACGTCTCCATGTGCACCGCCGCCCGCGCCCTGGCCGAGGCCGGGGGCGGCTTCGCGGTCGCCGAGGGCGAGGAGGTGCGAGCGCTGGTGCCGCTGCCCATCGCCGGGCTGATGTCCGACCGGCCGATCGAGGAGGTGCGCGACCGTATGCGCGAGCTGCTGGCCGCCGCCCGCGACCTGGGCGCCAGCCTGCG